>JBDTXZ010000068.1:0-9436 GCA_040005935.1 bacterium
ATGAAGTATTCGTCGCTTACGCAGATCAATCGCAGCAACGTTGCGCAGCTGCAGGTTGCGTGGCGCTGGCGCACGGGTGAAACGGCAATTCGGAACACCGACTCAACGAAGGCAGCGCGTCCGGGAAATTTTCAGGCGACGCCATTGATGATCGGTGACACGCTGTTTTTCAGCACGCCCTTCAATCGCGTTGTGGCGATGGATGCAGCGACGGGGCGTCCGTTCTGGACCTATGACCCGGGCGCGTACGCGTCCGGCCAGCCATCGAACGGCACCGGCTTCGTGCATCGTGGAGTGGCCGCGTGGACCGACGGCAAGGAGCGGCGCGTGTTCATGAACAGCCGCTGGAACCTCATTGCGCTGAATGCAGCGACCGGAAAACCAATTCGCACATTTGGCGACACGGGCGTTGTTGATCTCACCGCACAACTTCGTCGGCCTGTGACGAAGAACCACTACACCAACACGTCACCGCCCGTCGTTTACAAGAATCTCGTCATCGTTGGCAATGGCGTCGGGGACAGGTTGCGCTACCAGAATGATCCACCAGGTGATGTGCAAGCGTTCGACGTACGAACGGGAAAGCGCGTCTGGAGCTTTCATACCATCCCCGACTCGTCGGAGTTTGGTGTGGATACGTGGAAGGACGGATCGTGGCGCACAACGGGGCATACGAACGTGTGGGCGCCATTCTCCCTCGATGCACAGCGTGGTCTTGTCTACTTGCCGGTGAGCACGCCAACCAACGACTGGTACGGCGGCGAACGAAAGGGCGACGGCCTGTTCGGGGAATCGATTGTGTGTCTCGATGCGACTACCGGGAAGCGGCGCTGGCATTTTCAGCTGACGCACCATGGACTGTGGGACTACGATCCTCCGGCACCGCCGGTGCTTGGCACCATTCGCGTGAATGGTCGTCGCATCGATGCTGTCGCTGTTCCCACGAAGATGGGCTACCTGTTCGTCTTTGACCGTGTCACTGGCAAGCCGGTGTGGCCGATTGTCGAGCGGCCCGTGCCGCAGAGCGAAGTGCCCGGGGAAGAGACGTCACGCACGCAGCCAGTGCCCACGAAGCCCGCGCCATTCTCCGTGCAGGGATTCAGCGAGAACGACGTCGCAGACTTTACACCCGAGATCAAGCGTCGGGCACTCGAAGTACTGCACCGCTATCGATTCGGTGCGCTGTACACACCGCCGTCCGTGCAGGGCACCATCGCCATGCCCGGATCCATCGGCGGCGCGGGGTGGGGTGGTGGCGCCTTCGATCCGGCTACGGGAATCATCTACATCAAGACGACGAACGGGCCCGTGATGTACCGCATATTCAAGACGGCGGCGCGCACCGACACGATCGACGTGAGCTACACGGCAGACCTGCCTGGATCATCGGTGAATGTCGCGCTCGATTCGGCGTCAGCTCGTGGCGGAGGACGCGGTGCGTCAATCCCGCTCAACAAGCCCCCGTATGGAACGATCGTCGCGATCGACCTGAATACGGGACGTCAGCTGTGGGCTCTCCCGTTTGGAGATACGCCAGAGATTCGGAGGATTCCAATGCTCAAAGATGTTCCGCTCCCGCCGCTGCTTGGTGTAGCGGGTGCGCCGGGCCCTATTGTGACGAAGGGCGGCCTTCTCTTCGTGAGTGGTGGCGGATCCGTGCTGTACGCGATCGACAAGACGAGTGGAAAACCACTCTGGTCGTTCGACCTTGGCAAGGAAGGCTATTCCGTGCCGATGACGTATCAGACAGCGAGCGGAAAGCAGTATGTCGTCATTGCGACGGGAGCGGGGAGTGAAGCGGAACTCGTGGCGTTCAGCCTATCGCGCTGAGCATAGCGAAGGTGCTTGCTGGCCGGAAAAGGTGCAGGTCCTTCGACTCGCTTCGCTCGCTCAGGATGACAACTTCTGCCACCTCCCTCCTCCCTCCTCCCTCCTCCCTTCTCTCCCTTCTCTCCCTTTTCTCCCTTCTCCCTTCTCCCTTCTCCACTCTCCCTTCTCCACTCTCCCTTCTCCACTCTCCCTAACCCGTAACAGAAACCCAATACACCATCACGATAAGCGCAACGCACGACACTGCACCGTAAATCGTCCCGATCGCTATTTCCTTCGCGAGCGTTCGGGCAAGTGATTCGCCATACACGCGCCGAAAGGCCAACGTTGCGTAAACGACAATCCATGCCAACGCGCAAAAGCCGACGACCGCCACGAGAGTCGGTATGCGCGTGAACTTGACCAGTACGCTCGCGCCGAGTGCAAAGAACATGAAGGCGTGAAGGTGGATGGCGAAGTACAGATGCTCCGGGTATTTCCGCTGGCGATAGAACAGCGCGACGATCATCGCAAAGATGGGGAGCAATGCGAACAGCATGCGCGGCATCGCTTCGACGACGCCTCGCTTGAAACCAGTTGGGTCTCCCACGACCTTACGCAGAAATGGCCGCATCACGGCCGGCGCTTTCTCGACGTCCTTGAGCGCCGCTTCGCGCAACTCGGGGCTGAGTGCCTGTTGAGACGTCAGTGAGCCACTGGCCGCCTGCGCAACACGCTCCGGCCGCGACACGGGCCGCGTACTTGTGGGTGTTGGGCTCGCGCCCACTCCGATACCGTTCACGCTCAGTCCGAAGCCCTTCTGGTCTCCGGGCTTGAGCACGACAGTCGGTGCAGCCGCGGCAAGAACGAAGTAGACAAGGCTCGCCATCAGGTACAATCGCAATGGCGAGATGTACCGGGAGCGGCGTCCCTCGAGAAACTCCCGCGTCAGCAATCCCGGGCGTTGCACCAATGCTCGCAGGGTACTCGCAAACCGTCCATCCCACCCGGAAAGCTCCCAAAAGGCGTCCACCACCAGGTCGCGCACGCTCGGGTACGGAGGAACGTCGCGCTGCCCGCACGAGGCGCAGAACGCTCCGGTCAGCGGGGAACCACAGTTGAGGCACACACTGCTGGTTGGAGGCCGTACTTCGGATAGCCGGAGTTCGCTCAGAGAGGACATTGCGCAGCGAAGGAAGGTCGATACCTGCGGGAACACTGATAATCCCTGTGCCGACAGCTAGATTCCGCCCCTCATCATGCAGAAAAAATCGTACGCCCACCATGGCGGGTGCGCACATTACCGCTACAATTTGGGCGGGGCTCGGATGAGGAGCCTGTACGGGAAGACTTACTGCGGCACTTACCCTCGAGAGGAGTAGTCATGCGGAGCGTTCGTCGTGGAGAAGCCGCGTACCTGGAGTTGATGCGCGAGGCAAAGGAGCAGTTCGACGCCGAGATCGCCAAGAACAAGGAGAAGGGGAAGGCGGGGCGTCCGCGCAAGGAAGTCGCACCTGTTGTCGTCGAGGATGACGGCATCGAGATCGACTTCAGCGACGTGGTGTCGCCGGAAGAGGCCGAGGCGATCGCCGCGCCGGTTCCCGTGAAGGTGGCGGAGAAGAAGCCGGCACCGAAAGCGGCACCGGCTCGCCCGAAGAGTGCGCCCCCCGCCAAGAGCGCACCCGCTGCCAAGAAGGCGCCCGCCAAGAAAGTGGTCGCCAAGAAAGCACCCGCTAAAAAGGCACCCGCGAAAAAGGCGTCCGCGAAAAAGGGCGCCAAGAAGAGGTAGTCCGTAGGCGGGAGTGCTGAGAAGGGCTAAGATTCATCTCGTCGAACACCGATATTCCGCTTCACTCCCGCCGTACTGGTCCCCTTCGCGCTGGCTTCCATGCCCTCTCCGGACGAAACTGCTCGCGAGAACGTCGCGTTTCCCACGAAGTTTCGTGTACTCGTGGTCGACGATCAGGAACCGGTGCGAACCGCAATCGCGAATGTATTGTCGTCACGAGGTTATGACTCGGTCGCTGCGGCGTCGGGCGCTGAAGCGTTGAAGCGGCTGAAGGCCGAGTATTTCGATGTGATGATTTGCGACGTGCGAATGCCGGAAATGTCGGGCTTGGAGTTGCTGTCGGAGGCCCTGCTGCTGGACCGAGATCTTCCGGTCCTGATGCTGACCGGTGTCGCCGAGATTGGGACGGCCCGTGATGCGCTGGCGCGCGGTGCGATGGACTATCTCAAGAAGCCGATCGAGATGGACGAGCTGGACCATGCGGTGCGCGCGGCGGCAAATCACCGGCGGAATATCGCGCACCGAACGCCGACGGACGCCATGCCGACGGTGGAGCACGAGGGCGTCGTGATGCGCGGTGGTCCGCTGGATCAGCGCTGGGTGCCCGTGGCGGAAAGCCGTTACCGCTTGTGGGTGGTGATGCAGCCGGATGGTGAGCATGTGTGGGCCGCTGTGGACACGCCAGCGGGGCTACCGGCGGGGAGTGTGCTGACCGGGTTTTACAGCTATTCGCGAGCGGAGAAGGCGATGCTCTGGGAGCCGCGCACCAAATAGGCCTTTTGTCAGGTCTCTTGACGAAAGGGTGTCCCGATGTAAACGTTTTCATGCGCGCCGCCACTCCGCTGCCGGAGTCACGCCGCTGAACGTTTGGTACGGGAACGCCCCATGGCTGTCACCATCACGGACGTCGCACGGTTGGCCAACGTGTCCGTCGCCACTGTATCTCGCGTCCTGAATGCGAGCGCCCCCGTGCGGGAGGATACGCGCGCACGCGTCCTCGAAGTTGCTCGCGAGCTGCACTTTTCCCCGAACGGCGCCGCGCGAACCCTCAAGCGTCGGCAGGCCAGCGCACTCGGCGTGATTTTGCCGGATCTCTACGGCGAATTCTTTTCGGAATTGCTTCGCGGCATCGACCAGGAGGCCCAGCGCGCCGGACATGCCCTCCTGGTCTCGAGCTCACACCATGACGCGCACGGCGTGTCAGTGGCAGTGCGGGCCATGCGCGGGCGCGTGGACGGACTCCTCGTCATGGCACCCGAGGTATCGTCTGCGTCGCTCGCAACCGCACTGCCTGACGGATTGCCGACGGTGATTCTCAACACGGCCGCGACGAAGCACGCTGCCGCCGCCGTGATGGTCGACAACATGAGCGGAACACGCGTCGTCGTGCAGCATCTTGCGGCCCTTGGCCACCAGACCGTGGCGTTCATTTGCGGGCCGCCGCGCAATGCAGACGCCACGGCGCGACTTCGTGGCTATCGCGCCGCCATGCGTGACGCGGGACTACCGGTGCACGAGTCACTCGTGTTTCGCGGCGACTTCACGGAAGACGGTGGATGGCAAGCCGCCCGCGCCATGATTGCCACGGCTGGACCTCGGCCAACAGCACTGTTTGCCGCGAACGATGCCATGGCCGTGGGTGCGCTGTTGGCTTTCCACGAAGCCGGCTTCGACATCCCGCGTGACATCAGCGTCGTGGGGTTCGACGATATCCCAATTGCCCGCTACGTGACGCCCTCGCTCACCACGGTTCGCGTTGCCATAGACGTCCTCGGTGCTCGCGCAGCCGCGCTGTTGTTCCGCGCGCTGACCGATCCGTTGGCGCGCGGCACCGTGCACCGAGAAGTCATCCCCGCCGAGCTGATCGTTCGGCACTCATGTGGTCCGCCGCCCACCACCGCGCCACAAACACGTTGAACCCTTTGTCCATCCCCAGGAGAACCAGCATGAGAGTGAACATCCTTACAGCCGAGCGTTTGAATCGCTTGTGTCAGCGCGCATTGCGCGTGATGACACTGGCGGTCGTCCTGCTGTGCGCGAGCGCGATATCGGCCGCCGCGCAGAATTCTACCGGAACCATTCGTGGCAGCATCACTGCGAATGGTGCCGGCGTGGGCTCCGCGCAAATTTCAGCGCGTAATACGGAGAGCGGTGTGCAGCGCGGCACGATCAGTCGAACTGATGGGTTTTACGTGCTGGCCGGCTTGATTCCGGGTTCGTACGACCTGACCGTCCGTCGCATCGGTACGGGTGCACAGACTCGGCGAGTCGTGGTGCAAATTGGCGCGACGCAGATTCAGGACTTTGCACTCATCGACGCGCCTGTCCAGCTCCAGCGCGTGTCGGTGCAAGCCGCGCCGACTGTCGAGACGCGTACTTCTGAGGTCGCGACCAATGTGTCGGAAGCGCAGATCAACAAGCTGCCGTCGGCCAGTCGCAACTTTCTCGAGCTTGCCGCGCTCGCGCCAGGCGTGAGCGTGTCGGAAGATCGTATCAACTCGACAAACTTCCGGACGCTTCAGTCTGGCGGACAGTCAGCGAATGCCGTGAACCTGTTCGTCGACGGAACGAGCTTCAAGAACGACCTTACCGGTGGCGGTGTGGCTGGTCAGGACGCGAGCCGCGGCAATCCGTTTCCGCAGAACGCGATTCAGGAATACCGCGTCATCACGCAGAACTACAAGGCGGAGTATCAGAAGGCGTCGAGCGCGATCATTACCGCGACGACCAAGTCTGGCTCGAACGAGTGGACTGGCAGTGTACTCGTTGGGTACCAGAACCAGAGTCTCGTTTCGCTGGACAGCTTTCAACGCAAGGACAAGAACGCAGCTCCGACCACGTTCTCCAAGCCGCCCTACAACCGCACGTTGTCTGCGGTGAGCTTCGGCGGTCCGCTCGTGAAGGACAAGCTGCATCTCTTCGCGTCGTATGAAGGCAACATCCAGAATCGTTCGAGCCGAGTGGACTTTACGACTCCGCCGAGTGGTTTTGCGGCGCTGGATTCGGCGAACCTGCGGAATTACACCGGCACCTTTGGCTCGCCGTTCCGCGAAGATCTGCTCTTCGCAAAGTTGAGCAATGCCATCAACGAGCGGTCGTCGGCAGAGTTGAGTGTGAGCAATCGCCATGAAACTGACGTTCGGGACTTCAATCTCACGAACGCGTACCAGGCTGCGGTGAACTATCGCCAGAACGTCGCGGTGGGCCAATTGAAGTACAACTACTTCACCGGTCCGTGGCTCAATGAAGCGAAGGTAGATTTTTCGCGGTTCCAGCGGAATCCAAGCCCCAACACGCCGGGGCTACCACGTCGCGATTACATCTACAGCAACACGGATCACTTCATCGGCAGCAACGCAAGCACGCAGGACTTCATCCAGAATCGCCTGGGCTTACGCAACGACGTGACGTATACCGGCTTTCAGATGGCGGGCGAGCATGTGTTCAAGGTCGGAGGGAGCATCGACTTGGTGAACTATGATCTGGTGAAGGACAACGACGGGACGCCGACGTTCCGCTACAACGCGGCAAACAATGGCCAGACGTACAACTACGCCACGCCCTTTCAGCTCAATTACGGCTCTGGCGATCCGAATTTCAAAGCCCACAACAATGAGTTCGGCGCGTACATCCAGGACGACTGGAGCCCGATCAAGCGGTTGACGTTCAATCTTGGCGTTCGGTGGGACTTCGAGTCGCACATGATGAATTACGACTACGTCACACCAAAGGCCGTTGTCGACACGCTCACGCGGTACAATAGCCAGCTGCCCATTCCGCTGGACCTGGGTCGTTACATCAGCACGGGAAGCAATCGCAAGCCGTTCTACGGTGCTTTCCAACCGCGTTTCGGGTTCTCATATGCATTGGATGAAGCGAGCAAGACAACGGTATTCGGCGGAGCGGGTCTCTATTACGATCGCACGCTATTCGACGTGGCCGTTGACGAGACGCAGAAGATTACGCACCCGAGTTTCCAGGTGAACTTTGCGCCGCGCGGCGTCGCTCCGCTGCCTGGTCAAATCGCGTGGAGCGATTCCTACCTCACGGCGAACAGGCAGGTGCTGAACGCGCTGGTGGGAACGTACGGCCAGCCGGAAGCGTGGCTGATCGACAAGGACATCAAGGTGCCGTACTCCACACAATTCAA
This sequence comes from bacterium, assembly GCA_040005935.1. Taxonomy (GTDB): domain Bacteria; phylum Gemmatimonadota; class Gemmatimonadetes; order Gemmatimonadales; family Gemmatimonadaceae; genus AG11. Next base: position 7,749 of record JBDTXZ010000068.1, read on the forward strand.
TTTTGGCGTGCGCCAGGCCATCAGCGACTGGAGCGTGTCTGCCACGTATGCAGGAGTACGTGGCTATGACCAGCTCACGCTCAACTTTGGAAACTCGAGCCTGAAGAGCGACGGCACGTGCTGTAATGGCTTCAACACCGGCGCGCATGGATTCAGCAACTTCATCTACTCCACGAATGAGGGAAAGACGTGGTACGACGCGTTGCAGATCCAGATCGATCGTCCGTATTCACGGACGTCGACATCTGATTTCGGTTGGGGCGCCGGGCTCGCGTACACCTACGCCAACCGCTCTGTACAGGGAATGGACAACCTCGGCGACCTCTTCGAATTCCCGACGGCGAGCAGCATTCCCAAGCATCCGGCAACGGCTGCGAACGGGACCTCGTTGTCCGGCGACGAGAAGCATCGCATGGTGGTGAATGGTGTCGCGGACATTCCATACCTGTACGGCATTCAGCTGTCAGGCATTGGCACATTCGGAGGGAAGTTCGTGCAGGACGTAGGCTGCCCTCCTCGGTTCTGTGGTGCTTCCTATGAACGCGGTGGCTACACCGTGCCGGGGCTGTTTCCGTACCAGAACATCAACCTTCGCGTTCGCAAGGATTTTGCACACCTCGGAACGTCGAAGTCGGTTGGCCTGACGGTTGATCTCTTCAACGCACTGAACCGCGACAACCTTGGCTGCTACGATACGGGCTCGCGGAAAAACGGCGATGGATCGGTGAACAAGAATTTTGGCACGGCCAACTGTGTGGTGACGGATGCCCGGCGAGTACAGTTTGGGGCGCAGTACGACTTTTGATTGAGATGTCGTCGTCCTGAGCGAGTGCGCACTGCGTTCGCTCAGGATGACCAATCAGGTGCAGATCCTTCTACGATCAACGACAAACCCGGGTGCACAGGTGGTTCAACGGCTCAGCGCGACACCTCCATCGTGTCATCCCGCAATGAGCGAAGCGAGTGTCGGGATCTACCATTGCGGCGCTGTGAGCTGGCCACGCGCGAGGTATCGAGGATCCCGACACGAGCGGTCGCTCGTGCGGGATGACAATGTGGCGTTGCGGTCACAGGTTGAACTCACCGGCCCTACCCCACGCTCAGGACGACATTGCTTATGAAACGCATTCGGCTGCTGATTCTAAGCGTGCTCGTGGCCTGCGTGAGTGCGCCGACCGTTGCGACGTCGCCACCGAGTGTCGAGTCGTCGTACGCAGCGAGTCCAAGTGAGCGCGCGTTTCTCGACACGTTGTCTCGTCGCACGTTCGACTTCTTCTGGCAAACCACGAATCCGCAAAACGGCCTGACACCGGACCGGTGGCCCACCAAGTCATTCTCGAGCGTTGCTGCTGTGGGCTTTGCGCTCACGGCATATCCAATCGGTGTAGAGCATGGTTGGGTGGCGCGAGACGCAGCACGCGAGCGAGTGCTCGCGACCCTTCGGTTCTTCTGGACCGCGCCACAAGGACCGGAGCCCACCGGCGTAACGGGACATCACGGGTTCTTCTATCATTTTCTCGACATGGAGGGTGGTCACCGGTTCGATCGTGTCGAGCTGTCGACCATCGACACTGCGCTGCTGCTTGCCGGCGCGCTGACGTGCCGGCAGTACTTTGACCATGACGACGCGGGGGATCGCGAAGTGCGCGCGCTTGCCGATTCGATTTACGCGCGAGTGGATTGGACGT
>JBDTXZ010000069.1:0-9432 GCA_040005935.1 bacterium
GAGCATTCGACTGTTAATCGAAGGGTCGTAGGTTCAAGTCCTACCTGGGGAGCTTTGAAAGAGCCGCAGCGCCTTCTCCAGGCGCTGCGGCTCTTTTGTCACGTCCTGATGCCTACAGGCCGCTTCTCAATGCGATCTCCGCTTGGTATTGCAACGCACGATGTCTTCGATCATCGCGTCGCACGCCAACGCCGGCACGCACTGGTTGACGAACCACGGCCGCCAACTGCGATCGGTGCGAATGTCCGCGAAGCGGACGGAGCGCCTCATCGTGCATACTCCCTTCGCAACTTACTCCACGATGAACTCGGACACCTTTTCGCGCACGCGACGCGCTGAGTCGTTCAGCATGTGACTCGTGGCCTCGAGCTCTTCTACCGAGGCAGACGTTTCCTCCGTGGCCGCTGCCACTTCCTCGGCGGACGCCGCATGACTCTGCGCGGTGTCACCTGCCTTCGCGATGGCCTCCTCGACCAGGAGGATGGCCGCCGCGTTGCCTGACACGGCCTCCGAGACCCGCGACGATGCATCCTCGACGCGCCCGACGGCCGTCTGGATCGACGCAAGCGCCTGACGCGCCGCATCCGCCACCTTGCTGACGTCTTTCATCTGCATCGTGCCGCTCTCGACTGCGCGCGACGTTCCGACGACACCCTCACGAATCCGCGTGACGTTCGCCGTCACTTCATGCGCCGCCCGGGAACTCTGTTCGGCAAGCTTGCGCACTTCGTCGGCCACCACAGCAAAGCCACGGCCCGCGTCGCCGGCTCGAGCCGCCTCGATCGCCGCGTTCAGCGCGAGGAGGTTGGTCTGCGATGCGATTTCGGAAATCGTCGTCGCGAAATCATCAACCACGCCGAGCGATTCCCGCAGTGAGTTGATTTCCTTTGCGCTGCGATCGAACACCTCGCGCGCAGCGAGCAGCGTATCCACCGCTCGGCCGATCTCCAGCGCGGTGCTCGTCGCGGAGGTGCCAATCTCCAAACCACGCACGCGACTCTCCCGAACCGCCTCGTCGATGGTGCGACCGGATTCCGCGAGCTGTGCGACGGCCGCACCTGCACCCGTAAGCACGTCGAGCTGCATTCCGGCGCCGTGTGCCATTTCCGTCACCGCGCTCGCCACGTGCTGCGTGCTATCCGACGCGCCGCCAGCGGCAGCCGCAAGTTCCGCGGCGGCTGACGCCGTGTCGTCCGATTGCCGCTTCATTTCGCCGAGCAAGCCGCGCAACCGTTCACGCGCGTGATCGAACGCAGTCGCCAGTACCTCATATTCGGCCGCGCCGCGCGTCTCCTTTTGAAGGTCGCTTCGTCGCAGATCGCCCTTTCCAAGTGCCGTCAGGTCACGCGTGAGCGCTACGAGCGGCCGCGTGACAGCGCGCGACGTGGACACGCTCGATACGACGCCGACGACGAGGGCCGCCAGGATGACGACGGTCAGCAGCACAATGTTCGTTCTCAGCATGGCGCTGGCTTCCTGCTGCCGCTCAGTCATTCGGCGCGCGCCTTCTACCCGAAGCGTCTCGAGTACCTTGTCCACGCTGTCCAACGCGATCGATGTATTGTCGAGCACCTTCGAGGCGTCGCTCGCGCGACCAACGGCGAGATACGCATGCGACGCTCCGATCCCGGCTTCTACCGCGGCCTGCAGCGTTCCCAGATCCTTCAACTTTTGCCGCTCCAGCGACGACAGCACATCGAGCTTCGTCGCCACGCGTCTCGCATGGTCCGCTTCTTCGGAAAGTGCGGCGTATCGCTGTTCGTCGGTCGCTGAACCGGTATTCAGGTACCGAAGCCCCGCGGCCGTTTCTCGAAGCATGCGGACCGCCACCTGCTGGATGCTCTCCTGCTCCACGCGCATTTCCGAAACCAGCGCTTCGTTGCGCGTCCCCGCGTGCAGCAATCCGTATGCGGCCATCAGTCCCGCAACCAGCAGCAGTCCAAGCGTAAGGCCGAAGCCGGCGCTGAGCCGTCCCTTGATCGTGCGAAGCATGTTCATTTGCCGACCTGCACCACGACGACTGGCTTGTTGACGGCATCGTGGTTCTTGTCGAATGCGATAGGACCAGCGACGCCCATGACTGCGGGGCGACCCTGCGGCGTGCCGTTGATCGATTCGATATAGTCACGAATCTTCGTACGATCCGGTCCCACTGCGAGTGCCGCGCGCCCAATCAGCATTGCGGCATCATAGGCCAGCGCTGCGCGTTGATCGGGTTCTTCCTTGTACGCCAGCCGATACGCTGCGATGAATGCTTTCGCTTCCGGTGACGTGGCGCGCCGAGCGACGAAGAACGCGGCGTAGCGTACGTTGGGAAATTCCGCAGCGCTCTCCTCGAGGCCGGCCGTCGCGTCGCCCCCAACGAGCGGCGTAGAGAAGCCAACGGCTTTCATCGCACGGAGCGCGAGGGCAGCGTCTTCGGTGCTCCCCGCAAAAAGCACGACGTCAGGCTTCAGCATCTTGATATAGCCCGCGTATGCATCCCACGGCGTCACACCGGCGACATATGGATCTCGCTCGACGATCACCCCTTTCCCCTCGCGGTATGCGTCGCCGAACGACTTCGACCAGTCCTTGCCGTAGGCGTCGTTGCGATACAAGACGCTCGCCCGCCCCACGTGCATCGAGTCGAGCAGAAAGCGCGCGACGGTGCGGCTCGTCTGCACGTCGCTCGGACAGACGCGAAAGAGCCACGGGCTCGCACCCGAGAGCGCGGGACTCGTGCCCGTTGGCGAAATGGCAACGACGGCGTTCTTGCCGAGGTTTTTTGTATCGGCGTATTCGCCCATCGCGTCAAGCGTAGTGCCGCTCTCCGGGTGACCGACGACGCCTACGACGCTGGGATTATCGCGAAACGCATCAGCGATGCGAATCGGGTCGCTCACGTCCGGCGCTCCCTTGATCATCTTGAGTGCGGCACCGCCGTTGCGCTGTCCATTGAGCTGATTTACGGCAAGCTCAACGCCATCGTAAACCGACTGCATGCCCACCCGATGAGGGTCCAGCGCGACTGCGATGCCCATCTCGCCCCCAGCGCCTTCGCGCTGAGAACAGCCGAGGAGCGACGCACTGAGAGTGAATAGCGCGAAAATGCCAGCGTAAAAATGCGCTCGGCGCAGAGTAGCGTGCATGCGTGGGGGGCGAAATACAGAAGGACGTGCGTCGTCTCTCGACGCATTATGATAAGCTCGCGCAACAGCGCAAGCGATTTTGGCGGCTGAATGGTGGCTTTCGCGAGACCGCGCGCGCTATCTTTTCCGTCGCCGCCCATTCGCCGCCTCTCGCCCGTACCTGCATGGCTCCGCATCACCAGGATTCCGCCGACACCGCCAGCCAGACGCCCCTTGTCGGCGTCATCATGGGGAGCCGAAGTGATCTGCGTGTGATGACCGCCGCAGTCGACCTTCTCGCGGCGCTGGACATACCGCACGAAACCAAAGTCGTCTCCGCTCATCGCACGCCCGACTGGATGCTCGAGTACGCGCGGTCGGCCGAGTCGCGCGGGCTCGAGGTGATCATCGCGGCAGCGGGCGGTGCCGCGCACCTGCCGGGAATGGTTGCTGCATGCACGATTCTTCCCGTGCTGGGCGTGCCAATTCCGGCCACGCAGCTCAACGGCGTCGACGCGTTGCTCTCGATCGTTCAGATGCCCAAGGGTGTGCCGGTGGGTACCCTCGCCATCGGTGAGCCTGGTGCCGCCAATGCCGCGCTGCTCGCGGCGGCGATCCTCGCCGGAAGCCGCCCGGAGCTTCGCGAGCGCCTGCGCGCGTGGCGAGCGGAGCGCACCGCAGCGGTTCTTACCGACGTCGACCTCTCCGCTCCGCCTCGCTGATGGCCATCCTGCCTCCCGCGACGATCGGCATCCTCGGCGGCGGGCAGCTGGGGAGAATGACGGCGCTCGCTGCCCGCGCAATGGGCTTTGGCGTCCAGGTGCTCGACCCCAATCCTGATTGCGCCGCGCGTCCCGTCGTCGATCGAGTCGTCGTCGCCGCGTTCGATGATCCCGATGGCGCGGCGGAGCTGGCGCGGGGATGCGATGTGATCACGATCGAAATTGAACAGATCGGCTCCGCCGCACTGGCGGCAGCGCAACGCCACGCACCCGTGCGGCCGAGCCCATTCATCCTCGGCGTGGTGCAGGATCGGGCACGGCAAAAGAATTGGCTTGCGTCGCAGGGCGTGCCAATTGGCGCATACGCCGTGGTCGACTCCTCCGACGGACTTGCCGCGGCGATGCGTACGATTGGACCTTCGCTGTTCGTGAAGGCCTGCGAGGGCGGCTATGACGGGCGAAGTCAGGTGCGCGTCGAGCATGGCGACGATCCGACGACAGCCTTTGCGGCGCTCGGTGGGCGTCGGGCCGTCGCGGAACAGGGATTGTCGCTCGCCATGGAGTTGAGTGTCCTCGTCGCACGCCGGACCTCAGGGGAAACACGCGTGTTTCCGCTGGCCATCAACCAGCATGAACGGCAGGTGCTGGCGTGGAGCGTCACTCCGGGCAAACTGCCTCCAGACATCGAGCGGGACGCAGAACGCATTGCGCTGCACATCGCGGATGCGCTCCAGCTGGAGGGCATCCTTGCCGTCGAAATGTTCCTTCTCGACGACGGGCGTCTCCTCGTGAACGAGCTCGCGCCGCGACCGCACAATTCCTTTCACGCCACTGAACTCGCGTGTCCAACGAGCCAGTTCGAGCAACTCGTTCGCGCCGTGTGCGATGTTCCACTCGGCGCGATAGAGCCGGTTCGTCCGGCCGCAATCGTGAACCTGTTCGGCGACTTGTGGGCGAACGGGAACACACCGAATTTCGAGCGCGCGCTTGGTGTGTCGGGCACGCGACTCTTCCTGTACGGAAAGGGCGGCGCGCGACCTGGCCGCAAAATGGGGCATCTAGGCGCGACCGGCGCGAGTCCGCAGGAGGCGCTCGATCGCGCGCAGCGCGCCGCTGCACTACTCTGACCATTCTCCACGTGGGTTCGGCACTCCCCTTGCTTCGGCCCGGGGGATGACAACTCCCGTACTTCCATCGCGAAGTCCGAGCACGTCGCTCTCATTGCTGCTTGCGGCGGTTGGCGGCGGGATGATCTTCGGTGCGCGTCCGCGCGGCGGCGAACCAGCTCGCCCATTCTTCACGCTCGCGGGGTTGGCGTTGCTTGGCGCCGCTGCGCATCGCCCTCTCGCCGATGCGCTCCGGCATGCGGGAACACGACGACGGTCCGCGGACATTCGGTTCTCATTTGTCGTCGACCGGCGCGTTGAGGAGGTATTCGCCTTCTGCGCGAACTTCGAAAACTTTCCGCGTTTTATCGGGGCGCTGCGGGAGGTCCGCGACACGGGCGACGGCCGGTCGCATTGGTGCGTGTCAACACCCAGTGGGGCAGAGCTCGAGTGGAATGCGACGACCACCAAGTTCGTCACGAATTCCGTGATCGGTTGGCAGAGCGTCCGCAATGCTCCAGTCGAGACGTCCGGTTTGCTGCGATTCAGCCCCGACGGCGGGTCGACGTGCGTCAAGGTCGTGCTCCACTATCACGTGTTGAGCGGGAGCATGAGCGATGCGTTTTCCGCGCTTGTCATGCCTCGACGCGCCGATGAGTTGGAGGCGGATATCCGGCGGATTGCTGAACACATGGACTCGGAAGAAAGTGAACGGTGAACGGTGCACGGTGCACGGTTACCCGTTCGGAGGTCATGTTATGGCTCAAAGGTCAGCGGCACCTTGTCGGTCGCGGGGCGGAATTGTCGCCGACGCTCGCCGCTCTCGTCGGCGATACACGATCACGATCAGCTTCCTTGGAGACGTTCTAAACGGGAATGCCCGTCGTTGTTTTCCCCTCTGGCGCGCCCTTGTGCGCGTGCCCGTGAAACACCGCGGTCACTTCGAAGCGCGTCAGCGGTTCGAGGATGTGATCTTCTGGACGTGGGCGATTGATCACGTGAAATGATCGATCGTCCGTCGAAGGGGCTGTAGCGGGCAGCCTCAAAAGCGTTTTACAAACTCAGCGCGGATTGACGCGGATTTGGCAGATGCACGCGGATTGCTCCTTTGTCCGCACAGATCCAAGGTGCACTCGACGCGCACCCAAGACATAGTGAGCCCTGAGAAGCCGATTCAGAAACCTTCGGTCGTGGCCGAGGAACTCTTCAGCTTGCGAAATACTTCGCGCGGTGCGCTGAGGGGCGCGTCCGGGGAGCCGTAGCCGAGGATCCGCGTCGATCCGCCAAATCCGCGCAAATCCGCGTCCAGTCGTTCCAACGCATCGCCGATAACGCGTTCGACGACGGCGTTGAATGAGTCGGACGCCTTTGCTTACGTCGCTGGAGCCTACTTGGCCGCCGTTTGGAGTTCCGGCGTATATGCACGGGTGGCAACGCACGCAAATACATGAGATTGATGTGCGAGGCAAAGAATGGCGTCGTTCCTGACTCGCGCCCAGATCGGTAAGCCTGCTCACGCCGCGCGGTCCTTCGATCGACGCCGTTCGGGAGATTCAAACCTCCCGCACGCCGCCGCTGTCGCAGTGTTGACGCGCATCCTTCACGCGCGCGTGCACCCCCACCGAGACCACTATGCGTTTCCGTCATGCTTCGCTCGCACTCGCTATCCCGGCCCTGCTCGGCGCACAGTCGCCCGAGCGAGTTTCGCTCGACGGCCGAGAGGTCGCCATCTACAATCTCGTCGGCAAGCTGCAGGTCGAAGGGGGAACGGGCGACCGCGTGATCGTCGAGGTCACGCGCTCCGGCCGCGATGCTGGCCGATTGAAGCTTCAGACCGGTGACGTACGAGGCCGCATGGCCCTGCGCGTGGTGTACCCGGAAGATCGCATCGTTTATGCGGACATGAACTGGCGCGGCCGCACCAACTTCAGCGTTTCCGACGATGGGACGTGGGGCGACAACAATCGCGACGGGCACGACCGGCGGCGCATCGAGGTGAGCAGCCGCGGCGACGGGCTCGACGCACACGCGGACTTGCGAGTCATCGTGCCCAAGGGCAAGACGCTCTTCCTGCGTCAGGGTGTCGGTGAGACGTCCATCGAAAATGTGGACGGCCATATTTCGGTGGACGTTGCCGCCTCGCACGTGCGCGTCGCACATGTGCGCGGCTCCTTGAACGTTGACGCGGGATCCGGCGGCGTGGACATCACCGACATGACCGGTGATCTCGTGCTCGAGTGCGGCTCTGGTGGTGCGACACTGGAGGGCGTGCGAGGTGGCTCGTTGCACATGGACATCGGCTCAGGGTCGTTGCGCGGCCGCGCACTCGACGTCACCGAGCTCACCGGCGATGTGGGATCGGGCGGCATCCACCTCTCGAGCGTCAAGACGCCCAGGCTGCATCTCGAGGCAGGGAGTGGCGCCAGCGATGTGGAGTTGTTGTCGCCGCCTGACGACGTGTCGATCGAGGCCGGCTCGGGCGGCGTGACGCTTCGCATGCCCGCTTCGACGAGCGCATCCGTCGACATTGAAACAGGTAGCGGGGGAATCGACTCGGATTTCGAGGTGAAGCTCTCGCGAATCGAAAAGCGGGCCCTTCACGGCACGATCGGCACCGGCAAGGGCCGCATCAAGATCGAGTCGGGCTCGGGCAGCGTTCGGCTGCTTCGGAGCTGACACGCTGTCGTCCCGAGGAGCGCAGAGCGCGATCGAAGGACCTGCACTCCCGCGACGGTAGGCTACGGCACGTGCAGGTCCTTCGCTGCGCTCAGGACGACAAACTACGACGCCACTTGCTCGGGGGCGAGACCGAACCGACGGTTACGCCGGCGAAAATCAGCCATCGCCTCGGCGAGATCTTCGGCGCGGTACTCGGGCCACATCTTTTTCTCGAACAGCAGTTCGGCGTATGCGCACTCCCACAGGAGGAAGTCGCTGAGCCGCTGCTCGCCGCCCGTGCGAATGACGAGGTCCACGTCGCGAGCCGGCATCCCGTCGTGATCCACGCGCGCGAGCAACTCGCTGAATCCTTCGCGTGAAACGCCCTCGCCACGCATCGCCGCCGCTGCGCGCAGTACGGCGTCACGAGCCGAATAGTCCACTGCCACGCGCAGGTGCATGCGCGAACCCGTGATCGTCAGGTTCTCTACCTGCTCCACGGTATGCCGGAGAGAGGACGGCAAGCGATCGCGGCGGCCAAGGATGGTCAGCCGCACTCCATTGTGAAGGCATCGTTTCGCCTCGCCAATAAGCGCGCGGCGGAAAAGGCGCATCAGCGCGGTGACTTCCGTCGACGGGCGCTTCCAGTTGTCCGACGAAAACGCGTAGAGCGTCAGGGTCCCAACGCCCTCACGCACGGCGGCTTCGACAATGTCGCGCGCGGTGCGCAGCCCGGCTTCATGGCCGGCCGAGCGGGACAGGCCATGTGCGGTGGCCCATCGGCCGTTGCCATCCATGATGATGGCGAGGTGCGGTCCGTTGAAGTTCGCATGCGTTCCTGCGTGTCGTGACGTCTGCATCAGCGTCTCAGCGCTCCCGTGTGGCGCGAATGAGCGCCTCCATGTGATCCAAATAGCGTTCGAGAGCCTGTCGCCCCGTCGCCGTAATGCGGTATTCCGTCTTGGGCACTCGGCCTTCGAAGGACTTGTTGCAGGTGACGTAGGCGGCGTCCTCGAGCTTGCGCGCGTGGACGCTGAGATTGCCGTCGGTCGTCTCCATCAGACGCTTCAGCTCATTGAAAGTCAGCGACTCGTTCACCGCTAATGCACTCACGATGCCAAGACGAAGGCGCTCGTGAATCAAGCGATCCAGTGCGAGCGCGCTCGCGTTCGAGCCCTCGGAGGGTGCGGTGCCGTCGACAGAGCGGAGCGACCGCGATCCTCGCGGGCGATCCGCGCCTTCGTCAGCTGGCCGATTGGATGCTGCGTTGTGTTTAGCCACCGTGCCTCCGTGCGATCAACGTTCCAAAGAAGAGATGCAGTACGCCGAAACCCATCGCCATGCACGCCGCAGCCCATGTGGGCGGCGCAAACAGCGCGACGACTCCCACGAGCATGAACGCGATGCCCATGACGGGCACGATGCGAACGGAGAACGTGCCAGCCGCAATGACGCCGACCCCGTAGAGGAGCATCCACACGCCAGGCAGCAGGCTGATTAACCCACGCTCAAAGAAGAGCAGGGTCAACAGAGCGCCGACCAGCATGGGTGGGGCAAAGCTGAAGACGATTTTCCGCGCTGGTTCAGACCAGAGGGGCAGCTGTGCGGCTCGTGCCTTGAGTGCCATCGTATAAATGGAGATGGCCATGGATAGGCAGGCTTCACAGAGCCAGATGAAGACCCAACGAGTCGGGCTGTGCGTGGCCGCGGAGAGCAACGCCGCACCGATGGCGGTGCCGCCAATAAGGACGGTTCCCCATCCCGATACCGCGGTGAACGTCGCCGCCGCCTCCATCGTCTCGCGGATGTAGCGGAGGTTGTCCATCGCCCGGGCGT
>JBDTXZ010000070.1:0-9428 GCA_040005935.1 bacterium
ATCGCCTGGAACTCGCGCTTGCGTCCCTGCTTCGCGGAGCCACCGGCCGAGTCGCCCTCAACGAGATAGATCTCGCAGAGCGCCGGGTCGGTGAGGCTGCAGTCGGCGAGCTTGCCAGGCAGGTTGCCCACGTCGAGCGCACTCTTGCGACGCGTCAGGTCGCGCGCCTTGCGTGCGGCCTCACGTGCCCGCGCGGCCGACATCGCCTTGTCGATGACGATGTTCGCCGTGCGCGGATGCTCCTCGAGATAGCTCGCGAGCCACTCGTTGACGCATGTCTTGACTGCTGACTCGACTTCCGAGTTGCCGAGCTTTGTCTTTGTCTGCCCTTCGAACTGTGGTTCGTGCACTTTCACCGAGAGCACCGCCGTGAGCCCTTCGCGCACGTCGTCGCCGGAGAGCGCCGTCTCCTTGTCTTTCTTCGAGAGCGACGACTTCTGGATATACGCGTTGATGACACGCGTCAGCGCGCTCTTGAAGCCGGTCAGGTGCGTACCGCCTTCGTGCGTATTGATGTTGTTGACGAAGGAGAACACACTGTCCTGATACGCATCGTTGTATTGCATCGCGATCTCGATGCCGACATCGTCCTTCGTCGTGTCGAGATAGATGACTTCCTGGTGCAGCGGCTTCCGGTTCGCGTTGAGGTGCTGCACGAATTCGCGCAGCCCGTTTTTCGCGAGGAACGTCTCTTCTTTCTCCTCGCCAAGGCGCTCGTCCTTGAGCGTGATGGTGACGCCCTTGTTGAGGAACGAGAGCTCACGTAAACGCGACGCGAGTGTGGTGTAGTTGTACACCAACTCGGTGAAGATCATGTGGTCGGGCTTGAACCAGACCTTGGTGCCCGTCTTCTTCTTCGCGACGTCGCCAAGGACCTTGAGCTTGGTCTTGGTGTCGCCGCGCATGAAGTCGATGTAGTACTCCTTCGCATCGCGCCACACCCACACCTTCAACACTTCGGAGAGCGCGTTGACGACGGACACGCCGACGCCATGCAGCCCACCGGATACCTTGTAGGAATCCTTGTCGAACTTTCCGCCGGCGTGCAGCACCGTCAGTGCCAATTCGACACCAGGGATCTTCTCGATCGGGTGTAAATCGACCGGGAAGCCGCGCCCGTTGTCTTCGACGGTGATGGAATTGTCGGGATGAATGATGACGTCGACGCGATTCGCGTGTCCGGCGAGTGCTTCATCGATGGAGTTGTCGACGACTTCGTACACGAGGTGGTGCAACCCTCGCTCCGAGGTCGAGCCGATGTACATGCCCGGGCGCTTCCGCACCGCCTCGAGGCCCTTGAGTACAGTGATCTGGCCCGCGCCGTACTCGCTGCTGGCCGACTTGTCGTTCGGTTTGTCGTTCGACTTGGTCATGCACTCCACTCGCGAAGAGACGAAGAATTATCCCCTGAACAGAAGCCGAAAGCGAGGCCCTGCTCCAGACAGGGAACGTTAACCGTTTTCCATGGGATATGCAACAGTTCAGGCAGCGTGTAAACCATTATGCCGCAAGCATTTGGAACGCCGGAAAATCGGATGCATCAACGCTGTTTCAACAACCACCGAATCTTCTTCACCGGAATCCGACCCGGCTTTGCATTCAGCGCGCGCAGCAACTCCGGTTCCATCAACGACAACTCCATCATCCACGCATTCGTCGTCACGTGGACGAACAGCGTACCATCTGCCGCAATCGATTGTGGTTCCGTCACATGTGCGATGGCCGCACCAACGAGGGCGCTCCACTCAGGGATGATTCCCGCCTGCTCGACCCGCTGCTCGATACCTGCCGCGCGGATGACATCCGCGAGCACCGCACCAAGCGCCGCGGGCTTCTTCTTGGCGGGCGTCACGCCGCACCAACCTGCGTGTCGTCCGCATCGTCAGCACGCACCACACCGCCTTCAATACGCCACCGCGACAGCTGCGTTAACGCAGACGGGATGTCGCTCTCACGCGGAACCGTGAGCACCGTTTGTCCCATCGACTGCGCAGCCAGCAGTTCGAGAATACGACTCGAACGATGCACGTCGAGCTCCGCGAACGGATCATCGAGCAGCAACATCGGTGCGACGCCAAGTCGCTCGCGTAAGGTCTCACCTTCGAGCAGCCGCAGCGCAATCGCTCCGGTGCGTTGCTGCCCCGCCGATCCAAATGCGCGCAACTCGCGTCCGGCCAGCGCGAGCGCAAGATCATCGCGATGCGGCCCCGAGTGCGTAAGACAGCGCCGTATATCCATAGGGCGCTTCTGCCCGAAGCTCACGGCCAGCGCCTGCTGCACATCCGCCAACGCGCGCGACGATGGCTCGAGCGACGTCGCATACCGCATCGACACGGACGACTGCTCGCCGATCGCCGCGCAGATCGTCTCGAATCGAGACGCGGCCTGCTCAGCCCACCGCACGCGCTCGAGCCACAAGACAGCTCCATGCTGCGCCAGTGGCGCTTCCCACACGGCAATGCGCTGCTCCGCCTTCGCGCCCGTCGCGCGAAGTGCATCGCGCAAAGCCGCATTCCGTTGCGCCAGCGCATGACGATAGCGCTGTAACGCGGTGAGATACGTTCGCGACGAAAGGGCGAGCAGGATATCCAGATACCGGCGTCGCGCGCTCGGAGCGCCGGCCACGAGCTCTACGTCGGCAGGAGAGAACAGCACACAGGGCAACGCCCCGAGCGCGTCGCTCAGGCGTTGCGCCTCCGATCCGTCCAGCTTCACCCGCTTGCGGCGGCCCTGTCGTTCAAATCCCGCCGACACTTCGTGATTCGTTCCGCCCTCGGTGCGCGCGGCAACGTGGAAGCCCGGCGCGCCAAAGCGCACGACGTCTGCGTCACGCGCGCCGCGAACGGATCGCAGCAAGTGCAGATAGTAGATCGCCTCCAACAGATTCGACTTGCCCTGCCCATTGTCGCCGATGACCACGACACCGGCAGCGGGGAAGGCGAGGTCGAGACGCGCCAGGTTGCGGAAGTCGCGCAGCGCAAGCGTGCGCAGCACGACGCGTGCATCCGTCACGAGCCCGAGAACTTCGCCGGCCGCTTCTCGAGAAATGCGCGCATGCCCTCGGCCTTGTCCGCCGACGCGGAGAGCAGGCCGAAGTACGACGCCTCCAGCGCAATGGCATCGTCGAGCCCCATGTCGAGACCGCGATCCACCGCCTCGATGCATTGCGCCACCGCGAGCGGGCCGTTGCCGAGCATCGTCGTCAGCATCGCTCGTGAGGTGTCGATCAGTGCGTCGGGGCCCACCACGCGATTCACCAGTCCAATGCGCAGCGCTTCAGCCGCATCGATCATGTCACCCGTCAGCAGCAACTCGAGCGCCCGACCTTTCCCGACGAGCCTCGGCAAGCGCTGCGACCCGCCATATCCGGGCACGATGCCAAGCTTCACTTCAGGCTGGCCGAACTTGGCCTTTTCCGATGCGATGCGGATGTGGCAGGACATCGCGAGCTCACAGCCACCACCGAGCGCGAATCCGTTGACCGCGGCCACCGTTGGTTTCGGCGACGTTTCGAACAGGCGGAACGTGCGTTGCCCGCGTTCCGCGCGTGCCTTCGCCTGCGTCGCGCTCTGGTCCGCCAGCTCCCCAATGTCGGCGCCGGCAACGAACGCCCTGCCGGCGCCTGTGAGGAGAACGCCGCCAACGTCGGCACGTTCGCGCGCTTCAATCATGGCGAGTCCAAGCTCGCTCATGAGCGTGTCGTTCAGCGCGTTCAGCTTGTCGGGCCGGTTGACCGTGATCGTCGCGATCCGGTCGGCCACGTCGAAGGTGAGAAACTCGTAGGGCATTCGGAAAGCTACACGGACGGACCACAACTTGCCCTCCGGCTCGCCATGGCAGAATGGATTCAGCGGGAAGGCGGTAAATCAAAGTTTCGGTACGTGCGGCGCGACGGAAAGCCGGTGCGAGACGAGCGGACGCTCGAACGCATCCGCATGCTCGCCGTTCCCCCGGGCTGGACCGACGTCCACATCGCGGCGAGCGCTGGCGCCGAGATCCAGGCGTGGGGCATGGACGTGAAGGGTCGAAAGCAGTATCGGTATCATGCCCGTGCGGTCGAGCGCGGCCAACTGCGCAAGTACTACCGGGTCCGGGAGCTCGCGAAGGATTTGCCGCACATCCGGCAACGTGTGCGTGCGCACGCGGCGTCGCGCACTCCGTCAAAGCGCGCGGCGGCCGCGGCCGTTGTACGGCTGATCAGTGAGAGCTTTTTTCGCATCGGTAACGAACGCTATGCAACGGAGAACAAGACCTTCGGCATCGCGACGCTGCGGAAGCGACACGTGCAGATCACGCAGGGCCGCGCCGTATTCGCGTACGTCGGAAAGCGCTCGATCAAGCAACGGCAAGTGGTTGCCAATCGCGACCTCTCGGCGCTCGTGGCGCGTCAGCTCGAGAGCCCGGGCCCGCGACTCTTTCGGTACAAGGAGGGCGCGCACTGGCACGATCTCACTGCGCGCGACGTGAATGCGTATCTCCACGATACGCTGGGCGTCGCTTACAGCGCCAAGGACTTTCGTACATGGGGAGGAACGCTGCGCGCGGCGACCGTGTTGGCCGAGCTCGGCGCCGCGGCGTCGGCGACCGAAGCGAAGCGGAACGTGGCGACGACGATGCGGCTCGTTGCGTCGGAGCTGGGCAATACTCCGGCGATTTGCCGAAAGTCCTACGTCCATCCAATCGTGGTCGCGCGGTATGTGGACGACGGCGAAACGATCACGCTTCCCGCGAGGCATACGTCGAGCGCCGACAAGTATGCGCACACGCCAGAGGAGCGCGCCCTGATTCGGTTTCTCGACGCGCACTTCCCCGAGCGACGTCGAGCAAGCAGGGTGGGGAGAAGTGCGGATCCTTCGGTTCGCGCTGCTCGCGCTGGATGACACGATAGGATCTGCGCACCGTGGCCGCACGCCGTGAGCGCGGCTACCTTCACCGCCCGTGACCACGCCCATCGACGCACCCGCTGCATCGCGTAAAAGCCGACTGGTCGGCACCATTGCGCTGCTCGTTCTCGCGATAGCGCCGCTGCTACCAACGCTGCGGGCCGCCTTCATCTACGACGACACTACCATCATCCGCGACAACGCGCTTTTGCGCGGATGGAGCGAAGTCGGCCGAGCCTGGTCGCAGCCGTATTGGCCGTCGGAAGGCGTGGGCGGGCTTGGGCTCTATCGGCCGTTACACATCGCGCTTCTCGCGACGATCTGGAATGCAAGCGGAGGATCGGCGCTGTGGTTCCATCTGTATGCTCTCGCGCTCGCGGCGCTCACCACCGTCGCGGTCTGGTGGATGTTGCGCAGGGGAGTCGGGATTGCGGCCGCGCTTGCGGGTGCCGCGTGGTTTGCGACGCATCCGCTGCACGTTGAGGCCGTCGCGAGCGTCGCGAATACGTCAGAGCTCATCGTCATGCTGTGCATCGCCGGCCTTGTGTGGGTCATCGGCTCCATCGAGCCGGCACCCGACAATCGCTCACTTGATGTAAAGCGCGCGATCGCGGTTGGGCTCCTCGCTGGCGCGGCGATCAGTGCAAAGGAATCGGGACTCCTCGCGCTTCCACTGGCCGCCCTTACCGTGTGGGGATGGCGGCAGGCGGCCGATCCCGCGCTCTCGCTACGCGACTTTGTGCGAGCCAACGCACGCGCATGGGGCGCAGCGATCGTCTGCATCGTCGCCGTTCTGCTCGCGCGACTGGTCGTGCTTGGCGCACCAGTATCACACGCGTCGATCGCCGCGCAGGGGCTCAGCGGACTCACTGGTCCGCAACGCGTCGGTGTCATGCTGTCGCTATGGCCACGCATCGCGGGAATGCTCGCGTGGCCAACCTCGCTGTCGCCGTTCTACGGGCCGAGCATCTTTCCATTGCACACAGGCGGCCTGGCGACTTTGAGTGTGGTCGTGGTGCTCTCCCTTATCGGGATTATCGCCCTATTGGCCGCACGCGGAGAGCGCCGTCCCCTCGTGGCGTTCGGGTGGGTGGCGCTCACGTATTTTCCCGCATCCAATCTTGCAGCCGCAACGGGACAAATCCTCTCCGATCGCACATTGTTCGGAGCGACGATTGGTGGGGCACTTGGCATCGCGTGGGCGCTTGATCGTTCGCCAACCTTCGCTCGACGCCTGGCAATCGTGCTTCTGGCGCTTGTCGTCATCCGCGGGGCCGTCATGAGTGCGCATTACGCTGTGGCGTGGACGAGCCACCGTGCACTCTGGACACGACTCGCCGAGGTGTCGCCGACTGAACACTTGAGCTACAAGCTTCTCGGCATGGACGCGCGCGCGCGCGGTGACACAGCGCAAGCACTTCCGCTGCTCGAACGCGCATTTGCCATGGCACCCGCGGACCGGCAAATCCGCTTCGAGCTCGGGCAGGTGCAGTACACGACGGGCCGGTATGCCGCTGCGGTGCGCACGCTCGGCCCGTTGCTGCATGACGGCGACGCGCGATCGGAGCGCGGTTTCGTGGCGCTGTACCTCGACGCTGTTGGACGCGCAGGCGGACCGGATGCGGTCATTCGCGCAGCCGCGCCGCTGATGCACTCTGAAAGCGCACCAGTGGCCGCTCTCTTTATCGGGATCGCGGAAGAGCAACTCGGCAATCGTGTTGCGGCCGAGTCAGCGTACGTCGCGGGGTTGCGCAAGAGTGCGGGCGACTCGGCGCTCGTCGCCCGATGGACTGCCCTGCGTCCCGAGCACGCTCATCATTGATCTGTCGTCCTGAGCGCAGCGAAGGATATGCACCGTCATGGCTCATTTGCCCGCCTTGCCCTCCGGCAACAGAGTGAAGCGCGCGTACTGGTCCTTGCGCAGATAGAGGCGAGCGGCGTCGCGCAATTGCTCGCGCGTGATGGCGCGCACGAGTTCCGGTTTACGCAGGAAGTCCCGCTGGTCTCGACCATCTTCGTCGGCGTCGGCCATCGCGGCAATCCAGGAGCCATTCTGCTTGAGCGCCGTTTCGTGCGCGCGGATTGGCAACTCGTGAATCTTGGTCATGTTCGAGTCGCTTACGACTCCAGCCTTGATGCTGTCGATGACCGCGAAGACTTCCTTGGTCAGTTCGTCCACACGCGTCGGCGCACTGCCGAATGAAATCGTGACCTCGTACCGGTCCGTGGGAATGTGGCCGCAATTCGCGTCGACACCGACGCCGTACGTTCCGCCCTTTTCCTCGCGCAGCGCTTCGCGGAGGCGGATGTCGAGCAAGTCGCGCAATCCTCCCATGATGACCCGATTTTCGTAGCTGTAGGCACAACTCCCCGTAAACGTGATCTGGGTCTGCGCCTTTGCCTCGACGCCCTTACGCACGGTACGCTCGACGATACCGGTTGGCGGCCGAATGCCGACGTCCTTCGCCTTCTCATTGCGGTTGAGCGCGGGGAGGGATGCGATGTACCGCTCGACAAGCGGCCGCACGGAGTCCGGGGAAAAACTCCCGACGAGGAAGAACGTAAAACCGCTGGCGTCCGCGAAGCGATCCTTTTGTATAGCCAGCGCGCGGTGGATGTCGACCGAATCGAGTATTTCCGGTGACATCAGCTTCACGCGCGGGTGATGCTGCGCCATCGTGACCGTGATGGTGTCCTCGAATACCGACTCGGGCGTATTGCGCTGGTTCGCCAGCACGGAGCGCATTTGATTCTTGAACGCGACGAACGCATTGGAGTCCACTCGGGGTTGCGTCATGCGCAACCAGATGAGTTGAAAAAGCGTCTCCAGATCCTTCGACGACGCCGAGCCGCGCAACGTCGAACTTGTTCCGCCGAGTGCGGCGCCGAGGCCCACGCGCTTGCCCGTGAGCTTCTTTCCGAGAGTGATCTGGTTGAACTGCCCGACTCCGCTGACCGACATCAAGACACTGCTTAAATCCGCATCGATGATGTCTTTATCCGGGAGCAGCGATTCGCCGCCGGGACTCTGCGCCGAGAAGAGCACTTCGTCGGCCTTGAAGTCTGTTGGCTTGAGTAGGACGCGTGCGCCGTTCGAGAGCTTCCACTCGAGAATGCCTGTGCCGTCAAGCGTGCGCTCCGACACGACGTTGCCCGGCGTGGGTGGAACTTGTACGAGCGGCGAATCGGACGTCGAGTCCACATACGCGAGCAGTTGTGTGCCCTTCGCCTTTCCGAACACCGCAAGCATGGCCTGCTTCGTCGGCACCTTGACGTCGGGCTTCTGTGGCGCCGCTACAAGCACGACGCGATTCTTCTCGGTGAAGGAACTCTTCGCCAATGCGTTGACCTCCGCAACGGTGATCGTTGGCAACAGCACGTTCGCGAGCGCCTGCCGGTTTTCGATGCCGATGATCGGTCCGCCCGATAGCGCGGCGCCGACATATTGTCCCGCGAACACCCCCGAATTGGTTTTCGCGCGTTCCGCATACGACTGCTCGAGGCTCCGAAAGTAGTTGGTGCGCAGACGGTCGAGCTCCGTTTGCGTAAACCCGAACCGCGAGATGCGCTCCGCCTCTGCGAGCAGCGCCTCCGCTGCCTTCTCGAAGCCACTCTCCTTGACCCCCGCATACAGCTGATAGGCATCGCGAGTGCGAACGAACTCTCCGCGCCCGGAGCCAGCGTACGCGAACGCCGCGTCAGGACGTTGCGTGAGCTCGCCGAAGCGCGCGTTCACCATACCGTCATAGAGCGACGACACATACTGGCGGCGCAGATCGCCCACCGTCCGCGTGCTGTCGCGTGGTTTCAACCACAGCAGTGCAACTGAAGAATTGGGATACTCCTTGTCGGTCTCGATGGAGACGAGCGTCTCGTCGTGGCTCGGCACCGCCGCATAGGTCCGCGGTCTGGGCGCACGCGACGCAGGAATGCGCCCGAAGCGCTCGCGAATGGTCGCGTCCATCTCCTTCACGTCGAAGTCGCCGACGGCAATGACCGTCATGAGATCGGGACGATACCAGTCCTGATAGAACTGTACGGCGAGCTTGCCGTCAAAGTGATCGAGATTCTCCTTGGTCCCGATGGGCAATCGCGTCGCGTACTTCGATCCATGCAGCATGACCGGAAATTGCTTGTTCTGCACGCGCGTCTCGGCGCTCAGTCCTGTGCGCCACTCTTCGACTACGACGCCCCGCTCTCTCTGAATCTCCTTCGGATCAAAGGTGAGATCGTGCGCCCAGTCCTCCATGATGTCGAGCGCGGTATTGACGAGGCCTGCGGTATCCGTCGGGATCTGGAGCGTGTAGACGGTCTCGTCGAACGACGTGGACGCGTTCAGGTCGGCGCCGAAACGCATTCCCACACGCTCGAGAAAGTTGACGATGTCGCTCTTCGGAAACCGGCGCGTGCCGTTGAACGCCATGTGCTCGACGAAGTGCGCCAACCCCCGCTGCGCGTCGGTCTCGAGAATGCTTCCCGCGTTCACGACGAGCCGAAGCTCCGCGCGCTTTTCCGGCTTCGCATTGCGACGGATGATGTAATGCA
>JBDTXZ010000071.1:0-9388 GCA_040005935.1 bacterium
GAAGGCGGGCATGCCGTCCTCGTCGTCGGCTACAAGAAGATGAAGATCAAGGGCACGAGCACCGTCGCCGACCATGCCATCGTGCGCAACTCATGGGGCACTGACTGGGCGCTGAAAGGTTACTACTACATGCCGCTCAAGTGGCTGTGCAATACAGACAATGCGGACGACTTCTGGACACTCAACATCACAGAAAGCTGAGATACGCGCGCGCTAACTGCGCTGCTTGAACGCACGTAGCACGAGCGCGAACTGCAACGGCGTCAGCGTTTCGGGACGGACTTCGGGCTCGATGTTCGCGCCCGCGAGCACGTCATCGGCGACGAGTGCATCCACCGCGTACAGCGATCGGAGCACTCGTCGCATTTGTTTCCTCCGCATTCCGAACGCGCCTTGCACCAGCAACCGAAACGGGCGCTCTTCGTCAGGCCGCAATAGCGGTTCCGGTAAAGGCGTAATGCGCACCACGGCGCTCTCGACCTTGGGTGGCGGCGCAAACGCCGTCGCCGGCACCTTGAACAACGTCTCCGCCTTTGCCACGGCCGCGACGTTCACGGTAAGCGCGCCGTACTCCTTTGTGCCTGGGGCCGCGCTCAGCCGGTCAGCGACTTCCTTCTGCACCAGATACACCGACCGCTCAGCGCGCGGAGGTACGAGCGCGTGGAAGAGAATCGGTGTCGTGATGTAGTAGGGAACGTTTCCGACCAGCACGTAGGGACCTGCCGCAAGGTCACCAAGTGAAACATCGAGGACGTCGGCCTCCGCGATGAGTACATTGCTCCGCTTCGCATAACGCTGACGCAGAATTTCGACGAGCGCGCGATCATACTCGATGGCGATGAGCCGTCCCGCCCGCTCAACGAGAATATCGGTCAGTGCCCCACGACCTGGCCCGATCTCCAGCACCGTCTCGCTGCCGGTGAGATGCAACGCGTCCGCGATGCGAACCAGGATGCGGCGATCAGTAAGAAAGTGCTGGCCGAGACTCTTTCGCGTCGGCGGAAAGCCCGCGCGGTCGCGCCGAGGGGGGCGCGTGTCGTCCGTCATCGCAGCGATCAGCTCTTCAGGACGACGAGCGTCAGGTCGTCGCGACGCGGCACGTCGCCGGTATACTGATCCAGCAACGCAAAGACGCGCTCGGCGATCTCACTGGGTAGCTCGTGCCGAAACTCTCGCACGCACGCGAGTACGGGCTCCTCGTCCAGGCGCTTGCCATCGCGATTACGCGCGTCCGCGATACCGTCGGTGAACAGGAGCAACACGTCTCCGTCAACATCCCACGGACGCGCCTCGGAATCCGGCGCCTCATCCAGCATGCCGAGCGGAGGCCCGCCTGCCATTAGGCGTTCGACGTCGCCAGTGCGAGACACGATAAAGGCATGAGGGTGTCCCATGTTCCCGTAACGAATCACGCCATTTTCGCGATCGACGACAGCATAGAGCGCACTCACGAACATCTCCGTCGTGTTCAGCTCTTCCTTCACACTGACGTACAGTCGACGCAGCATCTCTGCCGGATCGTCGGTGCCTTGCGCGTGAATTGCCGAGGCGCTCATGGTGAGCGCCATGATCAGCGCGGCTTGGTAGCCGTGACCGGATACGTCACCGATCATGACGCCAATGCGATGGTGTGACAAACGATACAGGTTGTAAAAATCTCCACCCACATCTTCCGCCGGCACGACACGCGCGGCCACCGTTGCTTCGGGAGCGACGTGGGCGGCGTCAGGGAGGAGCTTCATCTGCAGGTCGTGCGCAAGCTGCATCTCCTGCTGCAGCCGTTGCTGATCGAGCGACTGACGAACGAGGCGCGCGTTCTGAATGGCGGCGCCGATCTGGCTCGCGATCGCCGTTACGAGCTTTTGATCGCCCGCCGTGAACGCCTGCCCCGACCGGCGATCCGACAAGTTGACGACTCCGAGTGGTTCGCTGCCGTCCTGTGCTGTCCACAGAATTGGCACGGTCAGCATGGCGCCCTTCCTAAAGCCCAATTCAGCGTCGCACGGCATTTCATTCTCGTCCACGATCAGCGAGTGCAGCGTTCGAAACACGTGCGCGCTGACACTGGTCGGGTCGTCCAGAGCAATGGGAACGGGCGGGACGCCACTACTCCCGATCCGAGCGATAACCTGGAGTGTCGACGTTGTGTGGTCGTGAATGAGGATCGAGCCGAGATGCGCTCCGACCGTTTCACTCACCTCGCGCAGAATGGTGGATGCCCCTTCTTCAAGCGAGACGGTGCGACCGAGTATCTCGCTGATCGAATAAAGAAGATTAATTTCCTCATACCGCTCGGCGAGTTCGTTCGCGGCGTGTTCGACCTCGAGCGAGTTCTGGAGAAACTGCGCGACGACTGGCCGCAGGAAGTTCAGGTACTTATCGAGTTCGCGTCGCTCGATTGGACACGGGCCGAGCACGACCCACGCGTGTCGCGGCCCGCCAACTGGAACAATGAGCAGACGCCCGCGCTCCGTCGCTTCGTCGCGAACCGCCTGGCCTACCGGGAGCCAGTGATCCGGAGGCGGCTCGCCGCGCGCTGTACCGGCAACGAATTTGAGCGGGCGGCCCTCCCCATCGCGCCGCCACACGGCGGCGTTGCAGGCGGTCGCCTCGTAGAAGGCTGCGAGGACCTCGCCCAGCTCGCTCACGCGCGCGTGAGGGTAAGTCGCACAACGTTGCCGAGCGTCCCGTTGGTCGACGCATCAAACCGCTCGACGTCGTCCATGAGTTTTCGCATGAGGAACAGGCCACGTCCATCCTCGCGCTCGATGTTCGCTTCGTCAGTTGCGTCGCGCGTTTTTGCGTCGAGATCGAAGTGGACACCTTCGTCGGCGATCTCGACAACGAGCCGCACAGCGTCGACGTCGGCTCGCACGCGGACGCGCTTGTCGGGACTCTCGAGGTTCGCGCGAAGGATCGCATTCGAGAGCGCTTCGCTGAGCGCGACGGGAACGTTGAGGGCGAGCTGATGGCGGTTGAACGCAAGCTCGGCGCAGGGGTGCCGCACAAGATCGACCACGCGCTCGATGTAGTCGACATCGCTTGGAATATCGACTTGCAGGGAGACGCGAAGCCCGTGAGTCGGAGAGGGCGGGAGAGTCGCGGCCATAGGGGAGTCAGTAGCGGCGAGAGGGCGCAACGCAGAGTGCCCGGGGACGACGAGGCGCGGCCCGCCTCGAGACGGACCGCGCCAGCGACTTCACGTCACGATCAAAAACTGGACAGAGCGCGTTCGCGCGTGTCGGAAATCTGAAAAAGTGTATCGAGCTTGGTGAGCTCAAAAAGGGTCCGAAGATCGTCGTTCAAGTTGGCGAGCCGGAGTTCGCCTCCTTGTTCGCGAATCTTCTTGGAGAGCGACACCAGCACGCCGAGCCCGGAACTATCGATATAGCCCGTTTGTGCGAAGTCGATCAGGAATTTGCGTTCACCGCGCTCGAGCTCGTCCAGCACCTTCTGCTTGAGCTCCTGGCGATTTCCAACGATGAGTTGCCCCTCGACATCTACCACGACGATTTCACCTTGCTTCTTGATCGTGAAGCTCATGTGCCTTTCTCCTGACGTATCCCGTTCAGTAGTATGGCCGCTGGGTCATCCGCCTGCAGTGCGGTGACGGCGGCCACATTGAAGATGTCCTCTGCGCTCGCCCCGCGCGAGAGATCGTTGCAAGGAAAACGCATCCCTTGCAGAATGGGTCCGATCGCGCGTGCGGAGGCGAGACGCTGCACCAGCTTGTAGGCGATGTTTCCCGAATCCAGATCGGGGAACACAAGGACATTCGCCGTCCCACCGACCTCGCTCTCTGGCGCTTTTCGTGCCGCGACGTCCAGGATGAGCGCGGTATCGCCTTGCAATTCTCCGTCCACAGCAAGCTCGGGCGCCATGCGGCGCACTTCTTCGACAGCGGCCCGAACGCGCGTGACGCTTTCGCCGGCGCCACTGCCTTTCGTGCTGAACGAAAGAAAGGCGACGCGCGGCTCGTCACCCACAATGCGCCGCCGGTCTTTGGCAGCGGTCATCGCAATGTCAGCGAGCTGACCCGCAGTGGGCCGACGCACCACTGCGCAGTCCGTAAACGTCAGGACTTCGCCTGCGGCGCTGCGAAAAGGCGGGACGTCCATGTAAAACGCGCTGGAGATCGTGCGTACGTTCTCGCCGGGGCCGATCAACCAGAGTGCGGCTCGTACGACGTCGGCAGACGTGTGCACCGCACCGGCCACGCAGCCATCAGCGCGGCCCCAACGGACGAGCGCATCCGCGACCAGTAATGGAGATGATCCGTGGCTCGCAGCGACTTCCTCGGTCATCCCCTTTGGCGACCGAATCGCGAAGACCTGCGCCGCGACTTCGTCTGCGAGTTCGCCGTGCGTAATCTCGATGAGCTCGATGCCGTCCATCGCTTCCGCCGCCGTGCCGACGAGCACGGGTTCAACGACGCCGCGTGCCTTGAGCGCTACGACGGCCTCGCGAGTGCGCGGATCGCCTGCCTCCGGGAAGAGAATTCGGCGGCGACGCGCGGCGGCGCGCTCGTGCAGGGATTGGAGA
Organism: bacterium; assembly: GCA_040005935.1. Lineage (GTDB taxonomy): Bacteria > Gemmatimonadota > Gemmatimonadetes > Gemmatimonadales > Gemmatimonadaceae > AG11. The sequence continues at coordinate 4,543 of JBDTXZ010000071.1, forward strand.
AACGTCACTTCTCGGCGATCTTGGCGCGAAGCGCGCCGGCAACCGTTGGGTGAACGAGATCGGTAACGTCTCCGCCGTACCGGGCCACTTCGCGCACGAGGCTCGCGCTGATGTAGGTGGTATCGAGCGACGGGACCATGAACACCGTCTCGAGCCTCGGCGACAGATGGCGGTTCATCAGTGCCATTTGATACTCGTACTCAAAGTCACTCACGGCGCGCAGGCCGCGAATGAGGAGCGACGCTCCGACCTCGCGCGCAAAATCTACGAGCAAGCCACCGAAGGATCGAACCTGAATGCGCTCGTCGTCGCCTAGGGAAGCCCGAATGAGCGCGACGCGCTCATCGATCGTAAAGAGAGGCGTCTTACTGGAGTTGACCGCAACGGCGACGATGAGCGTGTCCACGAACTCGAGACTGCGATGGACGAGGTCCTCGTGCCCGCGCGTAATCGGATCGAAGCTGCCTGCGTAGAGAGCGATGCGTGAGGTCGGCACAGGAAGAAGGTCAACTTGTGGAGGGGAAAACGCAACGCGAGTGTGCGTCAATCCGCACGATAGAACGTGATGGCAGTACCGCCATACTTCCTCCGCTCTCCTCCCGCGGGCAGCTTTTCGAACGCGCGATGCTCAATACCAATCAAATCCGCGAATGGCGTCGCCAACCAAAGGTCGGCAACTTGCGCGGCCAGTCCGCGATCGTACGGCGGATCAGCGAACGCAATATCAAACGCGTGCGCATTCAGGCCGGCAATGAACTTCAGCGCATCGGCGCGATGCACGCGCGCTTCGTCGCCAGCGCCAACGCTCACGAGATTCTCGCCAATCGCCTTGATACTCGTGGGCGCAGTCTCGACGAAGTCCGCGCTGCCGGCGCCCCGCGAGAGTGCTTCGATGCCGAGCGCACCCGAACCTGCAAAGAGATCCAGCACCCGTGCGTCGGCGAGCCACGGATTCACAATGCTCATCCAGGCTTCGCGTACACGATCGGCGGTTGGCCGAGCGATGTCACCGTGTGGCGCGACGAGTCGTCTGCCGCGCCACTGCCCTGCGACGATTCTCATGATGGCTTCAGCCCGCGCGGAAATCGGCGAGGCGAGCCTGCAACCGGACCTTTCCCCGAAACTCATCGCGCTCGAGACGGTACGCGATGTCGAACGGGCGCGACATCTCGAGTTCGCCGATGCGCGGTCCCATCGACCAACCAATCGCTTCGATTGGATCCCGGGTCGCGGTATCGATCATGAGCTTGAGGCCTCCATCTCCGACTGTTCGCGGCGGTGACGCCAAACGCACGCCGCGCGTAACCAGCATTGGCGACGGATTCCCCATGCCGCAGGGCTCCAGGTGTCGGAGCAGTGCTTCGAACTCGAGCGTGACATCGGCGATATCGACTTCCATGTCGACGCGAAGCTCGGGCACGAGATCATCGAGGCTGAGCTCCGAGCGCGCGCTGGCGTTGAAGGCGCGCGTAAAGTCGTCCACCTGATCCCGTGCGATAGTCACGCCCGCGGCGCTCCGGTGTCCGCCAAACCGCTTGAGCATATGCTTGCAGCGGCCGATGCCTGCATGCAGGTCGAACCGCGAAATGGAGCGGCCGGACCCCTTCCCCTCATCACCGTCCAGGCCAATGAGGATGGCTGGCCGCCCAAATTCCTCAACGAGGCGAGACGCGACAATCCCGATAACGCCAGGGTGCCAACCGTCTGCGGCGAGCACGATACCAAACGTCTCATCGAGGTCCAGTGCGAGTACGCGCGCGCGCGCCTCCTTCAACACGGCGCGATCAATCTCTTGGCGACGTGCGTTCAATTCCTCGAGTTCGCGTGCGATCGCGTTGGCATCGTGCTCCGATGTCGCCATCAGGAGCTCGACGCCGCGCAATGCCTTCCCCAGCCGACCGACCGCATTAAGTCGCGGAGCGAGAATAAATCCGACTCGACCCGCCGTCAGCGGCTTGCCATCCAGGCCCGCCGCGCGGATCAAGGCGCGCAATCCGATGTTCTGCGACTGCGCGAGCATCTTGAGGCCGTACCGAGCGAACACACGATTCTCGCCCTTCAGCGGCGCGACGTCAGCGATGGTCGCGAGTGCCACGAGATCGAGCATGCCGAAGATGTTGTTCTCGTTTCCGCCGAGCGCGCGCGTGACGGCAAGCGCCAACTTGAATGCGACGCCAACGGCAGCGAGATCCTTGTCTTCCGATGCGCAGCCCGGCCGCTTGGGGTTGAGCACCGCGAAGGCGTTGGGGAGATCGCCACCGGGCAAGTGGTGATCGCTGATGATGACATCGATGCCTGCGGCCTGAAGCGCTGCAACGGGATTTACGGCGCTCGTTCCGCAGTCGCAGGTGACGACGACTGTTGCGCCCGCGGACTGCGCGGCGCGCACGCCCGCGTCGGTGAGATCGTACCCGTCCACCAGTCGCTGCGGGATGAACGGAACGACGGTCGCGCCCAGGAGCCGCAGCGCCCGCGTCAAGAGGGTGGTGGAGCACATGCCGTCCACGTCATAGTCGCCGTGAATCAGGATGGTCTCACCGTTGCGAATCGCCCTCACCAGCCGATCGACCGCGCGCCCCATGTCGAGCATCTGCTCTGGAGGCAGGAGTTGGTCGAGCCGAGGGCGGAGATACCGCTTCGCCGTGTCTGCGGGCGAATGGCCCCGCAGCGCAAGAAGCCGGCAAATCACCTCGGGCAGCATGAGCTCCTCACGCAGCGACTGCACGAGGCTCAGGTCTGGTGACTCCGGGAGGATCCAGCGGGCACGTGGGCGGGCGACAGGCGTTGCGGCGGTCATTCTGGCAAGCTACCCCGCGAGTCGTGCCCGTTCAACGCTTAGTGCGTCGTCATTCCGCCGCATACAGAAGCACACCACATCCCTCGCACATTTCCAGCGCACCGGATGCAGCCATGGCGGCGCGGCGCTGGGTAGGAATTGCGGTGTCGCAGGCGCTGCACGACTTGTCGCGCAGTGGAAACACCGACTCGGTGCGCTTACGAAGCCGCACGCGGTCGTACTTCGAGAGCATGGTCGTGGGCACCGCCTTCGCAGTGGCGTCGCGCTTTTGCTTGGCCTTCGCCATGTCCGCGTCGATGGCTTCGCGCTCCGTCTCCAACTCGGTTCGCGTTGCCAGCTGCCGACTCTCCACCTCGGCGAGGCCCTTCTCGAGATCGGAGACGTGATGACGCAGCTCGTTGACGCGGCCCTGCACCTGAGCAGCGTCGCGTTCCGCGTCGTCTACCATCCGCTTGGTTTGCTCGAGCTGCGCGATCGCGGCGTTCGCCTCCTTGGGCGACGTTACGCTTTCGTACGCGCGCTGGCTGCGTTCCACGAGTGCGCGATTCGCGTCGACCCGGAGCATCGCCTCTCGATGTTTCGCTTCTTCGACCACGATGGATGCGGCCGCGCGATCGCGCTGTCCCGCCACCTTGCCTCGTTCCTTCTCCAGCGCTGCGAGACGAGGAGCAAGAGCCTGAAGCCTGTCTTCGAGTTCGTAGAGCTCGACGTCGTCCACCTGGAGTGCAAGCAACGCCTTGACGTCAGGATGCATGAGGAACGGTGGTCGAGGAATCGGTTGTTCGACTACGGCTTTGACTGCCTTTGCACGAGTGGCCATCACGAATCATAGTCACGGTGAGCGCATCTCACCGGAATTTCTTCCACCATTGGCCGCCCAGGGTACCCAGCTCCGTGCGGAGCGCCATTTTCTCACGAGTCAAGTCGTCCTTTTGGCTGTCCGATGCGATGGGCATTTCCCGATCGATCGCTGACATGCGCTCGGTGAGATTCCGCTCGTGCATGGCAGAAAGGCTGCCTTTCACCGTCTCATCCGCGTGTTCGAGCCCGTCCCCCTCCTCGAGCAGTTCTTGCATGACGACCACCGCGTCGCCATCAAGGTGGTCCGCGAGCACGTCCGGTCCCGCGTCCGCGCCATGTTCCACGAGCGCCGCAAAGATGCGCCGCATCTCGGGATCGCGGAAACTCTCCTCACCAACGCGCTGCAACTCGCGCTCCGCGCTGGCCGCCCTCGCGCCAGCCACCCGGCGATCGCCACCACGATTACGCGTTGGCTCGGCGCGCGGCACGGGCGCCCAGTGCGGTTCTTCCTGAACGGGCACGCTGTGAGGAGTCGGGCGCCCGGTTGGACGGCCGGATCGCGTGCGCGCCGGGGCATTCAGCTCGCGGTCGAGCAGCTCGCGCGTGACGCCGGCAGCTGTCGCCGCGTGACCGAGGTACATATCGCGCGTGAGCGGATCAGCGGTTGCGCGCAGCGTCGGCAGCAAACGATCAAGCGCTTGTCGCTTCTTGCGCAGGTCTGCAAACCAGCCTCCGCGCTCGAGGAGTTGGATTTTCCGCTCGAACACGTCGATGGAACTCGACATCTGTGCCTCGAGCCCGCGAGCGCCATTCGTGCGCACAAAACTGTCCGGATCCTCGCCATCGGGTAACGTCACCACCTGCACAGAGGCGCCCTGCGCCAGCAACTCGTCTCCAGAGCGGAACGTTGCCTTCAATCCAGCCTTGTCTGAATCGTACAGCAAGAAAACACGATCAGTGTACCGGCGAATGAGCTTGGCCTGCTCTTCGGTCAGCGCCGTACCCATCGGTGCAACCACGCTTTCGATTCCTGCGCCGATGAGCCGCACCACATCGAAGAATCCTTCGACCACCAGCATGCGCTCATCGCGCCTGGCAGCCAGCTTCGCCCAGTTCAGGCCGTAGAGCAGCTTTCCCTTGCTGAAGACCGGCGATTCCGCAGAGTTCAGGTACTTGGGCTCGCCCGGGCCAAGCAAGCGCCCTCCAAAGCCCGCGACACGATTGGATACGTCATAAATGGGGAAGATC
>JBDTXZ010000072.1:0-9274 GCA_040005935.1 bacterium
GATCCTGCCTGGGTTCCACCAGACTGGCATTTCGTCGAACAGGCACGAAAACGGGGGCTCGGCATCGTCCGCCTCGCGCGCGGCCAGTCCATCACCGCGACCGACGGCTCACAGATCACGGTTGATGGCACGGACGTCGTGAAGGTGTATCCGGACGGACGCAAACTGACGGTCGAACCGGGCAAGGAGGGGCGTGAAATCGTTGCAGGCGGCAATATCGTTATTCCGCCGTACGGCACCAATCAGCGCAAATACATGGGAGTGCTAGGCACGCACCGTCTGGAGATGGGCGACGGTTACGGAATTCATGGAACGAACGTTCCAGAAAGCATCGGCCGGTCCGCCAGTCACGGCTGCGTGCGTCTCCTCAACGCTGATATCGACAAACTGTATGATATGGTCGCCGTCGGGACGCCTGTCTATATCTACTAGAACCGAATGTTAGCTGTCGCTAAGATCATGCAGCGTAGCAGCTTGGCACGCTGACTGACCGATCAGTCTGGTCACGGGACGATGTTGCCTTCGTGGGTTCCGGTCGTCCCCTGATTGACTATCTTTACCCGTCGACGTTGAGTCATCCGCCACTAGGCAGATTCGCTAAGCTGCACGTCGTCCCAAAAACGCTGTCTTGGGACACAAACTGCGCTCCGCGGTGTCTCACACGCTTCGCCCAGTTCCGGTCGCCATTGAGGCAGTTCAACAAATGCATAGCATCGATTCACGCGGCCATTTGGTTGGCCGCGGTGTTGTCTTTATTCGCCCAGCGTCAAGCGCCATGTGCTCCCGCCGAGGTTTCCGTTGATCGGCGGACGTCCACAGGATGCACCACGTGAACGTGGCGCACTCAGCTTCATAGGGGCAGCGCTGCTTTTCTGTGTCGCGACAATCGGTGTCGTGCAGTTCCTGCGTCCCTCTGTCTCGATGCCGACGGCGCCCTTTTCGCGATTGGCGGACGCGGTGTCGCGCGAGCCAACGCCGACTGCCGCCCCGTCGTCAGACGCATTCGGGCCGAGCGGCAATGTCAGGCTGCGCATGGCGCTACCCGGTAAAGCCGTCGAATTCCCAATCGACCTCGTTGGTGTTACAGATTCGCTCGGCTACCAGTGGGTTGCGTTTGGCGACTCGACGTCCGCTCTGCCGGTACGTGCGCTCACGCTGACCCCTCCAATCGCGCCACCAAAGCCCGGCTTCTACCGCATGGCAGTCGTTCGTGGCATCGAACGCGAGATACTACCGGAGCCAGTGCTCGCCGTGATGGTACCGTTCGATCAGAAGATCGCCGGCACCCTAAACGGTTACCGCATAGGTACTTACATTTCCGAGCGATTTGGGGGCGGCGATCATGAACAGCCGCCAGGTTTTCTCGAGGTGCGTCCGGAGAATCTCGAGCTCCAAGTGACAAAGCACCTCAAGCTGGCCGATTTTGTAACGCATGACGAGCAAGGAGACGTCTGGCCCAAATACGTGGTCCTCAACCGGCGATTGCTTGACAAGCTGGAGCTGGTGTTCGCCGATCTCAGTGGGAGCATCCGTCCGACGCTCGCCGTCGACGTGCACTCCGGATTCCGCACGCCCTCGCACAACTCGCGTGTGCCTCGCGCGGCCAGCGACAGCCGTCATCAGTACGGGGACGCGGCAGACGTCGCGATCGACGCCGATGGCGACGGGCGCATCACCATGACGGATGAGTTGCTCGTGATGCTCGCCGTCGAGCGCGTCGAGGACAAGCATCCCGATCTGGTAGGTGGGCTCGGACTGTACATGAGCCCCCGTTACGCGACTCCCTACGTGCATATCGACGCGAGAGGCAAGCGAACGCGATGGAAGGGCTGATCGCGGGAGTTGTCGCAAGTTCATCGGGCGCGCATACTGCGGTATGGGCGCCCGAGCTTTTTCGCGCCGGCGAAACTCGACTGGGGTGACAAGGCGTAAGTCGCACAGGCCGAAGTCACTCGCGCGGCAGGCGCCAAATCCTCACGACACTCGCCCATGAACGCATACCTTCGCGACAAAATGCTGCAGAAGCTCGAGACGTTGTCGGACGAGCGCGGCTATCAGGTGCTCGACTACGTCGAGTTTCTCGAATCGAAGTACGCCGAACGTGCCACCGCGGTAGCTGGAGCCGGCGTTGGTAATCCGCTCTCGCGGTTTGCGGATGCCGTTGAAGAAAAGCTACGCGCCGGGAAGGTGAGTGCGACGACGATCGCCGAGACGATGGGTTTCATGAACAAGGCAGTGGGAGTGCTGAACGGCGCAGCTGCGGCGGGGAAGTCAGTGGCAAGCGACCTGATGTCCGCGACCAACCGCGTCATGGACGCGGCGTCTACGGCAGCGTCGTCGGCGGCGTCGGTGGTCAGCCCGACACGTCCCGAGAACAGCGAAGCCTCCGGCAGCGGCACGACTGCTGCGAGTGCAGGGATGTCGCCCGGCTCGGCAAGCGCGGCCCCATCATCCGGCAGTGGGCCGGTCGATGGCACAAAACCAACGTAAGGAGCAGATACGTGAGTCCCACCACGAAAGGAGAGGCTCGCCGCAAGTCTGCGGGCGCGAATGCGTCCGCCACGCGTAGCCGCACACGCACCGCCGGTTCCGATCCACTCCGCGCGCCGCGTACGGGCGCAAAACGGACGGTGATCTATTACATGAAGCAGCTTCCCGCCTACATGCGGCTGCTGGGCGGACTGCTCATGGATAGCCGAGTGGCGACGGTTGATAAGCTGCTCGTCGCCGGAGCGATGGCATATATCGCGATGCCGATCGACTTGATACCGGATTTCATCCCGTTCATTGGCGAAGTGGATGATGTCTTCATTCTCGTGATGGCGCTGCAACGCCTGATCTCGAACGCCGGCCGCTCTGTTGTGGTGGCGCATTGGACTGGCGCGATGGAAGATCTGGCTGACTTGAATCTGCGCGACGTCTTGGCGGCGGCCGCGTTCTTCCTGCCGAGAGCTATTCGGAAGCGACTCAAGGTGATCGGCCGCTAACGCTCGTTACACGCCGAGCACCCTGAAGCCACTGGCCCGAGCGGCCAGTGCCAGCGCGTTATCGTGCGTGGCAACGATCGGATCCTTGCCTCGCCCCTCTCGCCATAGATCGGCCGTCGCGAAGTGAATGGCGTCGAGTGTGCCGAGCGGAGCGGGCATCGGCTGCGACGCTCGACGCATGATGGCACTCGACAGCGCGACGACCTCGAGCGCTTCCATGATGCGATAGACGGCCTCTCGGCCCGCTGCAGCTTCTTCTACGGTCAACTGGCCGAGCAAGCGTAGGCGGTCCATCGTGCGAAGACATTCAACCTCCGCCAACTCGCTTGCGACACCGTGCAGGACTGCACTCCACTCAACGAGTTGCGCGGGTTGGCCAAGCACTACGCGCAGGATGACTGACGAGTCCAGGTACGCGATCATTCGTCAGTGCGCCGGTCGTCCAGCAAGAGACTCACGGCGTCGATGTTGGTGCGAGCGGGTGGCGGAAGTGGGATGTCGCCCAGTGTGCGGTAGTTGGAGAGCGGCTCGCGAACGACGAGTGATCCGTTGGCCACGTACGGAATCACGCGTGCGATTGGCTGGTCGCGGTCCATGATGGTGAGATCATGGCCCTTGCGCACTGCGCGCAGATACTCGCTCAATCTAGCTTTGAGCTCGGCGACCCCGACGGGTTTCATGGTCATATAATAGTCATGAGTGACTATGGAAACCAGTGGGGTCAGCTGAAGTCCTTCAGGCGTTGGATTTTGAATGGTAGCGCAGGCGGAAACGCGCGATTACTCTTATCCATGGCGACCACAATCCGCTCCGACACGACATCCATACGGCCCGCGACTCAGTCTTCTGAGAGCGGGCCGTCGCGCATTGGGGCCGTAAATGGCTCCGCGAGAGTTCGCGACGACGTCGCGCTCACGTTCGACGACGTGCTGCTCGCGCCGCGACATTCGCTCACGCATCCCAAGGATGTGTCCACGCGCTCCTGGTTCTCGCGCAAGATCGAGCTGCATGTTCCGCTCGTCTCCGCGGCCATGGACACGGTTACCGAATCCGAGATGGCGATCGCAATGGCGCGCGCCGGCGGCATTGGGGTGCTGCACAAGAACATGTCGATCGACCGGCAGGCGATGCAGGTCGACATCGTGAAGCGCAGCGAGAGCGGGATGATCATCAACCCGTACACGCTTCCCGAGACGGCGTCCCTGCGTGAGGCGTCGAATCTCATGGCGCGCTTCAAGGTGTCGGGCGTGCCGATTGTGGATAGTGAGCGCCGCCTTGTCGGCATCATCACCAACCGCGATCTCCAATTTGAGCGCAGCCTCGATCGTCCGGTGGCTGAGGCGATGACCAAGAACGGTCTGGTGACGGCGCCCATGGGTACGACGCTCGATGAAGCTGAGCGCATCCTCGCCAAGCATCGCGTCGAGAAGCTGCCCGTACTGGATGCCGAGGGGCGCCTCGAAGGGCTCATCACCGTGAAGGACATTCACAAGCGCCGCCAGTACCCTGGTGCGAACAAGGACCAGCATGGCCGTTTGCGCGTTGCGGCGGCGATTGGTGCGGCTGGCGATTTTCTGACGCGCGCGAAGGCGCTCATCGACGCTGGTGTCGACGCGATCATCATCGACACGGCACATGGTCATTCCGAGACCGTGCTTCTCGCGACGTCTGCAGTGCGCGAGGCGTTTCCCGAGGTTCAACTCGTCGTCGGCAATATTGCCACTCGTGAGGGTGCGCGCGCGCTCGTCGAGCGTGGCGTGGATGCAGTGAAGGTGGGCGTAGGCCCGGGTTCGATCTGTACGACGCGCGTGGTGACCGGTGTCGGCGTGCCGCAACTCACAGCGGTCTTCGATGCGGTCGAGGGCGCGGGCGACGTGCCCGTCATCGCCGATGGTGGCATCAAGTATTCGGGCGACGCCGTGAAGGCGCTCGCCGCCGGAGCGTGTTGCGTGATGATGGGCTCGATGCTCGCTGGCACAGAAGAGAGCCCAGGCGAGGCATTCCTGCTCGAGGGCCGCCGCTTCAAGATGGTGCGCGGCATGGGTTCTCTCTCGGCCATGCAGGACGGCAGTGCCGATCGCTATTTCCAGGATGGCGAGCTGTCCCCGAAGAAGCTCGTTCCAGAGGGGATCGAAGGTCGGGTGCCGTACAAGGGACCAGTCGGTGACGTGCTCTTCCAGATGGTGGGTGGTCTGCGTAGCGGCATGGGTTATGTCGGATGTGGTTCCATCGAGGAGTTGCGTACGGAAACCGAATTCGTGCGCATTACCGCTGCGGGATTGCGCGAGTCGCATCCGCATGATGTGACCATCACGCGCGAAGCACCGAACTACAGCCTGTAGCATTCGCGGCCTGAAAACTGGAGATTGACGCGCGGCCAGCGCTTTCGTACATCATATCTCCAGCGTCGCGCGTAGTACGGGTCGCAGGCTTATGTGTCGAGCAGTTGTGGGACGCGTGTTGACAGGCGGTCCCGAATTGCCGACATTTTTGTATGCAATACTGCGAGCCGAGGCATGCCGGTTTTGCAGATGAGCGACATTCAATCGAATATCAAAGGGGGATTCGCGTGGCCGGTTCACTATTCCGAACGAAGTCGATTGACGCCCTGCTGGCGGACGCGCAGGACACGGGGGAAAAGGGATTAAAACGAACGCTCGGCTCCTTCGCCCTTGTCGCCCTCGGCATCGGTGCAATCATCGGGGCGGGCTTGTTCGTCCGCACAGCGGCAGCCATCGCCGAGCGCGCAGGTCCCTCGGTGGTGTACGCGTTCATCCTGGCTGGCGTCGGTTGCGCCTTTGCCGGACTGTGCTACGCGGAGTTCGCATCGATCATCCCGATTGCCGGCAGCGCCTATACGTATTCGTACGTCACGATGGGCGAGTTGCTGGCCTGGATCATCGGGTGGGATCTGGTGCTCGAGTATGCGGTTGGCGCCGCGACCGTGGCCATCGCGTGGAGTGAGTACTTCAACAAGGTCCTGGAATACGTCGGTCTCCACATACCGTTTGAATGGTGCCATTCGCCATTCGAGACGATGGTGGGCAATCCTGGCGTGCACGGAATCGTGAACCTCCCCGCGATTGTGATCCTGTTCCTGATGTCGGCGCTGCTCGTGCGCGGCACGCAGGAATCGGCGTGGGTCAACAACCTGATCGTGATCACGAAGGTCGCCATCGTCATCATGGTGATCATCATCGGATGGGGCTTTATCAACCCGGTGAACCACACGCCGATGATCCCGGCGGCGACGACGTATACGACCCACGAGGGCGTGACGCACCAGTTCGGCGGCATCATGGGGATCCTTGGTGCGGCGGGTGTCGTTTTCTTCGCCTTCATCGGGTTTGATGCCGTATCGACGGCAGCGCAGGAAGCCAAGAATCCAAGTCGCGACATGCCAATCGGCATTCTTGGCTCGCTGGTGGTCTGCACGATCCTCTACGTGCTCTTCTCGTACGTGCTCAGTGGCGTCGCGACGGTCGAAGACTTCCGCACAGCGGGGAAGGAGGCGTCGGTGACGTTCGCTATCGCGAAGTACATGACCGGCTATGCATGGCTCGGCAAGTTCGTCACGATCGCCATCCTTGCTGGGTTCTCGTCCGTCATCCTGGTCATGCTCCTCGGCCAGTCACGCGTGTTCTATTCGATGAGCCGCGATGGTCTGGTGCCGAAGGTGTTCTCCGACGTGCATCCGCGCTTCCAGACACCGTACAAGGCGAACATCTTGTTCTTCTGCTTCACGGCCATCTTCGGCGGCTTTATTCCCGGCGACATCGTTGGCGAGATGACGAGCATCGGAACGCTCTTCGCATTCATCCTCGTGTGCGCCGGTGTGTGGATGCTAAGGGTCAAGCGCCCGGAATTGCCGCGCGCGTTCCGCGTCAAGGCGGTACCGGTCGTCGCGACGCTGGGTATCGTGGTATGCGGCTCGATGATCTACGGCCTCGGCTGGGTCAATTGGCTTCGGCTTGCGGCATGGCTCGCGATCGGATTGGTCTTCTACTTCACCTACGGTCGCACACACTCAAAAATCCACGCAACGGGCTCGCAGCGGTAAGCGCTGGCGCGATGTGATTGGGTATCTTGCAGCGGCGTCCTTCACCGGACGCCGCTGCTCGTTCGCGTCTAATCGTGATCCCACAGCGGGTTGAAGAATAGTTTCCGCAGAGGAGCAGAGGTCGCGGAGGTAGTCGATTTGCTCCTTCAACACTGGCACAAACCTGGGTCGTCTTTTTGCCGATTGATCTTCTAGCAGTTCCGCCCGCGAGGCGTGCGGCAATCGAAGCGTTCGCTCCGGAACTCGTCGCCGGACGGTTGGTTGCATTGAGCACGCACCTGAACGCCGATGGCGACGGATGTGGCTCAGAGAGCGCACTCGCGCGCATGCTCGTTGCGCACGGCATGCGGGTGCGCATCGTGAATCCGACGCCGTGGCCGGACATGTTCAATTTCCTGCTCGGCGACGAGTTCGAGAATCTCACGTCGAAGGGCGGGAAGGCACTGCGCGGGATCGACCTGCTCATCGTACTCGACATCAGCGATGTCACGCGTCTTGGTCACCTGACCGACGTCGTGCGCGCGTTGACCATACCAAAGCTGGTAATTGATCATCACGTTGCGTCGGATGATCCTGCTGGCCCGAGCGGCGTGAGCGACACCACTGCCTGTGCAACCGCCGAGCTGGTGTACGATATCGGCCAGGTACTCGGCTGGGAGCTGACGCCTGACGTGGCGCGATCGCTCTATACCGGAATGTTGACGGACACGGGTGGGTTCCGATTCAGCAATACGTCACCACGCTGTCTTGCCGTAGCGGCGCAGTTGCTGGCGCACGGTGTCGATCCGGAGGAGATGTACACGCGTATTTACGCGTCGGCGCCAGCTGGACGTGTGCGCTTGATGGCGGAAGTTCTTGCGACGCTGCAGGTGGATGAACCACACGGGCTCACGTGGCTCACCATGCAGGCCGGTGCGCTCGAGAAGTACGGCGTAAAGGCTGAGGATCTCGACGGCATCGTTGAGCACGCACGGTCGATTGCCGGCACGCACATGGCGCTGTTCTTCCGCGATCTCGGGCACGGCAAGGTGAAGATTTCGTTCCGCTCTATTGGTGGAACGGACGTAAACGCGTTCGCGCGCGAGTTTGGCGGAGGCGGACACGCGAAGGCGTCGGGCGCGCTCGTTACGGGCGAGCTGGCGGAGGTGCGAGACATGGTGGTGGAGCGTGCGAAGGGGTATCTGGGAGTGCGCGCGTGATCGGGGGACAAACCCGCAACTGCAACAACTGCAGGTGCAGGTCCTTCGCTTCGCTCAGGACGACGGAGCTTTACTCAGGACGACTACCGGGTCACCTTCACGGTTTTCTTAAGCCGGATGTCGGCCGACGACGCACCAACCTCGATGGCGACTGATCCGTTCTCCAGCCCCCGCTCGCTCAGGATGACAGACGACTCACTGGGCTCGCTCCCTACGGCTGCGCTCAGGGCAGGCAGGCCGACAGATCACTTCGAGCGCATCGCGAGGTAAGCGGCGGCGTAGCGGCGACCAAGCTCGCGCGCGGACGGAGCATCGAAATGCGTCGTATCACCTTTGTCCGTCAAACCCTCCGACGACACGTACACTACGTTGCGCATTTCGGCGGCGAGCTTCCGATGTGCCGAGTCGACGCGAGATTTTGCCGGGCTCCACGGAGCTCTGTCGAAGCGCCCGAGCTGGCCGATGAGGAAGGGCAGGTCGGGCTTGCCGAGGTCCTTTCGGAAGCGCTCGATAAGGGCGCGAAGGCGGCTCTCATACATGTTCGAGAGCGGCTCGACACTGTCCGACTCACCCTGATGCCACAGGATTGCCTTGAGCTCTCCTCGCTGCATCGCGGCATTGGCGCGCGCAATCGCGTCGTCGTACGGCATCCGCCCAGTAGCGCCGTCTTCAGCACCAGGCCGCCACGAGGAGATTGGGGAGCCTCCAAGTGCGACCGGGACGAGTCCAATGCGGGCGGAACTGTCTGCGTCCGCGAGAGCGAGCGCAAACGAGCGCCCGGGCCCGACCCCGGCAATCGGCTTGTCAAAATGCACGGGGTCGATGGCGGGGACCCACGCAAGGCTGCGATTCAACATCAAGACGCGCGGATTCACGACGCGATCCTGTGCCTCAACCACACCTCGGCCCGCCATATTCGATTGGCCGGCGAGGATGAAGAGTTGAAGCGCGGCTGGACCCGGAACGCGTGCGGGTTCCACACGCGGCTGCGCGCACGCCGCAAGGGCAACGGCAATGAGGAGGCAGCG
>JBDTXZ010000073.1:0-9185 GCA_040005935.1 bacterium
GTCCTGCCAGATCGGGGCGCCCGGATTTGAACCGGGGACCTCCTGCTCCCAAAGCAGGCGCGATACCAGGCTACGCTACGCCCCGCACATGAGAACCCAACAATAGCGCGTCGTGCACCGACGGTCAACTCCCGTAGTGAACGCTATTTAGACAATGAGCCAGTCCGCTGTCGCGGAGGGGACCCACTACACCCGTTGCACGAGGCCGCGTTCGCGGAGCGCAGCCAACAGGCTTGCGAACGCCCGGCCGCGATGACTCACCCGCTCCTTCTCCGCCACCGTCGCCTCAGCCATCGTCCGTCCCAAGTCATCAACGAAAACGTGAGGATCGTACCCGAATCCATGCTCGCCTTGAGGCGCAGCAACGATTCGCCCCACCACTTCGCCGCGCATGACGAGTTCATCGGTTCCGTCGCACCAGGCCGCAGCGCACACGAATCGCGCGCTGCGATCGCGCACTGCGGTAAGCATGGAGAGCAACAGCGCATTGTTCGACGCGTCCAGTGCCTCGCCCTCGAGTTCACTCCGGCCGCTCCACCGCTTGCTGCGAACGCCGGGCGCGCCGTCGAGCGCGTCCACCGCGAGGCCCGAGTCATCCGCGATCACTACTCGACCAGGAAGGCGGGATGCGAAATATCGAGCCTTCGCGAGCGCATTCTCCTCGAACGTCTCGAAGGCTTCGATTGCCTCCTCGGCGGACACGTCCTCCTCAACTCCCGCCTCGCGCAAGTCGATTGCGCCAATCCCGTGCGTGGCGAAGAGCGCGCGCAACTCTCGCAGCTTTCCGGCATTTCGCGACGCGAGAATCCATGGTCGAGGCACGACGGTACTCAAAGGCCCAATGCAACGCGCTGAAGTGCGTCAAGTTCAACAAGACCCTTGGTGCCGAGGTCGAGCAGGACACTCAATTCGGCGCGATCGAAGGTGCCATTCTCGCCAGTACCCTGCACCTCCACGAACCTGCCCTCACTGCTCATGACGAGATTCATGTCGACGTCTGCGACGACATCCTCGATGTACTCGAGATCGAGACGCGGCTCTCCCTTGACCACGCCCACACTCACGCCGGCAACGCGCCGTTTCACGGGCGTGCGCTTGAGCTTCCCCTGCGCCACCATCCAGGCGAACGCGTCGCACACGGCGACTGAGGCGCCGGTAATTGCCGCGGTTCGTGTCCCGCCATCGGCTTGCAGAACGTCGCAGTCCACCTTCAGCGTAAATTCACCCCATGCGAAATCATCGAGCATGGCTCGAACGCTACGGCCGATGAGACGTTGAATTTCCTGTGTGCGGCCACCAATCTGCCCGCGCTCACGATTGGTGCGCGTCTTGGTTGCGCGCGGAAGCATTGCATACTCTGCCGTGAGCCAGCCTTCGCCGCGGCCACGCCGCCATCCGGGAACGCCGTCTTCCACCGAGGCCGTACACAGCACGCGCGTGGCGCCGAAGGACACGAGACAGGAACCTTCAGCATACGACGCGACGCCGCGCTCCAGCGTAATGGGACGAAGCTCGTTGTCGGCGCGCCCTACGCGCACCGGATCAGCGTGAGGTTGTGTGGCCACGAAGTGTCTGAAGAATGTTGGTGGTAGACTGGCCCGGAGTGAGAGGAATGACGCGCACGTCCCCGCCCCAACTGCGGACTTCCGGGGCGCCGACGATCGTCGCCTCCGTGTAATCGCCGCCTTTCACGAGCACGTCCGGGCGCAAGGCATTCACCACGTCGATCGGGGTATCCTGATCGAAGAGAACAACGCAGTCGACCATCTCGAACGCGGCGAGCACATACGCACGCTCCGCTTCGTTGCGGATTGGTCTCGTGGGGCCCTTGAGACGGCGAACAGAGGCATCGCTATTGACGCCGACAATGAGCGCATCGCCGCTCCGTCGCGCACCGAGGAGGATATCAACATGTCCTGGATGCAGCAAATCGAATACGCCATTGGTGAACACCACGCGACCGGTCTGCGATGCACGCCACTGCTGAGCGCCCGGAAGATCATGCACCTTCGCCGCGGGATCCCGCGGCGCGTTGTCGCTCAAAAGATGCCTTCGGCGTGTGGATTGAAACGGACTTCCTTCACGTAGAGCGGAAGCTCGAGCTGTATGTAGTACTCGGACTCGATCTCGATATGACGACCGTCGCGCTGGAGGTTGACCTCACCGGCGGCTTCTGGCAGTCCAAGGGAATCGGCGCGTTCACGCAGATGACGAAGAATCAATGCGTCGCTATTGTGTGCCGCGAACTTTACCTCCTGGCGCATCGAGTCCTGATACTCGAAGAATCGGAAATAATGCTCGCCGACTCCCACGCCGAAGTACAAGACCGCGGCCACAAGCATGAGGGTGACAAGGCAGCCCAGTGAGGTCAGCCCGCGCCGCATCACCATTGAGATTGCGCCCCTTCCACGATGTCGTTCACAATGCGCTTGATAGCGTCTCGGCGCCCGGCCACTTCGTCTCGTTCCGCATACTCGCCCTCGGCACGCAGGCCCTTTTTCTCCCAAATCGTCTTGCCGTTGGTTTGATCGACGATCTGCACGTCCAGAGTAATTTGCAGCCTGCGACGGGAGGTCACCGCCTGCGACGGGTTGGCGCTGTAGCCCGTCGGTACGTCGACATCATAGGCACGCACGACGCCGCGCACGATGGCGTCAGCGCGCCCTTCAGGTGCATCGCGTACGCCGAGGCGCGGCTGCAGCTCCTTCCGCATGGTTTCGAAGATCTCCTTCTGCAGTTCTGGCGTCGGCGTTTCGTTGTCGAACGGCTGAATCGCCATCGTGCGAATGTGCCCGGGCAACCCACCGCCAGCGAAGCCGTAGCCTGGGGGCCGGCACGACGCGACGACAACGAGCAACGGAAGAAGTCTACAGAATCCAGATCGATGGATCGAACGGAGGAGCGACATCTGAGTGTTGTATGACGAGCGAGAGGGTCCGGCGCGCCGCCTCATTGCGGTAGTGCACCTTCTGATCTGCGGAGCGTTCGACCCACTCCTGCAAGCGCCCACCATCGATGCGCTCGAGCCGCGTCAGCGTGTCGCCGCGAAAGGACGCTCGCCAATGGACG
The DNA here is from genome assembly GCA_040005935.1 of bacterium. Taxonomy (GTDB): domain Bacteria; phylum Gemmatimonadota; class Gemmatimonadetes; order Gemmatimonadales; family Gemmatimonadaceae; genus AG11. Next base: position 3,070 of record JBDTXZ010000073.1, read on the forward strand.
GGTGACCCAATGTCGGCGCGGAGCACGGCCCCGTCAACGCGGACGACCGTGTCGCGCTCCGCGGGGACCTCAAATCGACCAAGGGCAGCCCAAAGGAGCGGGCGAGGCGGCACGAGCTTGCGCGCCATATCGGGACCGGGAACCTTGAGCGAGTCCCCGATCATGACGGCGGCCCCACTGCCGAATCCGCCAGCAAGAAAAAAGTCCAGCCGGATGCTGTCTGGCGACGCGACGCGCGAGACGCCATCGCCGCGTGCGGTAATCTCGCCGTCACGGAGTTCCCACTGGAAAACGATCTTTCGGCGCCCGTCAGGCAGAATTCCGCGCGGAAGCTGCCGCACCGGTGCGATGGCGCCCGGCAGGGCACCAACACGCGGAGGCGCGCAGCCGGCAACAGCGAGCAAGACCAATGCGACAGATCTAGTGAACCGTGACACGAACAATGCGATCTCCCTGGGCGATGCGATCAAGGACGTCTCCGCCCTCGACGAGCTCTCCGAAAACGGTGTATCCGCCATCGAGGTGCGGTTGAGGAGCGTGCGTGAGGAAGAACTGGCTGCCGCCCGTGTTTGGCCCGGAGAGCGCCATTCCCATCGTGCCTCGACCGTAGCGCCGGCGATTCAATTCGTCTCGAATGGCATATCCGGGCCCACCATTGCCATCCCCTCTCGGATCTCCGCCCTGCACAACAAAGTTGGGCACGACACGGTGAAAGCGCTGCCCGTCGAAGTATCCGCGCTTCGCCAGGTCGACCACGTTGTACACGGTGATCGGAGCATCCGCCGCGAAGAGCGTGACCTCCATGGTCCCACGTTCGGTCAGGATCCTGAGTATTGGCGCCGGTTGAGCGGATTCTCGAGCGCGAGCTTCGTACCACGAGAGCGGCCGTGCTGTTCCCGCGCTATCGCGCCAGGTCGAGAAACGAGCAATGCGCGCCGCTGCGTTTCGCTCGAGGGGATCCACAGGACGGAGGATGGTCGCCAGCTTGCGTTTCACCGAGTCCGGCAGGGATTCTACGTGCCTCGACAGCACCGTGTCGGCTAGTCGCCAAAAGGCGAGCCGTGCGTCGTTGTCGCCGTCAACCAATGAGATGCGGTAGGACACGAGCGCTGCGGCGAGATCCTCTGGCGACGCTCCTCGGGCCAGACTACCCAGCGCCGCTGCGCGCACGCCGACGTCGGTGTCCGTGAGCATCGTGCGCAAGCGCGCACGAACGACGTCGCGCACGGTCGTACTCTCAGCGAGCGTAGCGAATGCGGTCGCGGCGGCGGCGCGTACGCGGCCGTCGGTATCATCACGCCACCGTTCGAGGCGACTCTCCGCGCCCACAGCGCTTCCCGCCCCATCCAATTCGGCGGCCGCCGCGCGGAGCTGCCAGTCGTCGTTCGACGGCCAACCCGCTGCAACGCCCAAATTTATGCCGTGTTTAATGGCAGCACCTGCGAGCGCTCTGCGCACAACAAATGTGGTGTCCGAATAGAAGAGATTCGTCCACAGTGCGGTTGCCGTGTCAATCACGGGATCAAGTGATTGCGCGGCGGTCAGCCGCACGCCCATGTCTAAATCCCTCAGCGCCGCTACGATCGTCGACCGAGAGGAGGCGCCATAGGTCGAGATGGAGCGAACGGCATTGATGCGAACGCGCGCGCTTGTGTCGGAGACGAGGTGCAGCAGGGTCTCCCGAGCAAGCTGACCGAGGGAATCGCCCGCCACACCTCTGGACGCGCCTCGTGCGACGTGCTCTCGAACCGCGGACCACGGTGATGAGGCTTGGGCGAGCAGAGCCCGCACCCCTGCCGGGCTGCGGCCTCTCGCGAGGGCGTAGGCTGCGCGCCACGCGATTGCGCTGTCGCGACTTTCGAGCAGCGGCGCAATGGCCGCTGCGGGTATCGGACGTAGCCGCGTCGCGGCGAGCAGGAGGGCAGCACGCGTTGCCGGGGCAATTGCCGAAGCCGAGAGGCCGGCGACGATTGCGGCGCGTCCGCGTTCGCCGAGCTCGCCCAGCAGCCATGCTGCTTCGGCGGCTTGCGCGGGACCAGCGACAAGTGCTGACTCCGCCAGCGATGCCGACAGAGTGTCCTTGAGCAATCCGAGGCTGAAAAGTGCATTGGCCGCGACCCCGGAATCGGGGTCCACCGCAAGTCTCCTGAGCGGCCCAAGATGGCTGCGCGCCCCAATGCGCCCGACGGTGAGCGCGGCCGCCGCGCGACAGCTTGTCTCGCAGCTTGTCAGTAGGGAATCGATGAGCGCTGGCTCATCGCGGTGCGTGTCCTCGATGCGCAAGAGACGCGCGCGCACCTCGAGTTGCGGCGAGAGCGGATCGGGACCGACAAAACGGCATGAACTGCTGCTGACAGCGATGATGACGCTAGAGAACCGTCTGCAATACCGAGCGAAACTCCGGTGGGATCGCCGTGAGGCGCCCAGACGTGTCGATGGAAACAAGCGCGGTGTGAGCAGTGGCGAACTGGGTGCCGGACTCCGCATCGGAGATCAGGTAGTCGAAGGTGATCGCTCGCGAGCGAACGCTCGTCAAAGTGGTCTCGACGCGCACGAGGTCGTCGAATCGAGCCGGAGAGAGGTAACGAACACGCGCTTCAGATACGGCCAAGCCGACGCCATTCGACTCAAGTGCGGCATAGCTTTGCCCGAGTGCCCGAAGCAGTTCCACCCGTCCCACCTCGCACCACACGAGATAGTTTGCATAGTACACAACACCCATCCTGTCTGTTTCGGCGTACCGAACGCGAAGTTCGGTCGCATGCGTGTGCGTCATTCGGTGGATGGAGTGGGTGGTGCCGAAGCCGCGCGAAGGTTGCCCGGCCTCAGCTGGTTTGTAAAGGCCGTGCGAGCCGAGTAGACTGCGTCCGTGCTTTCATCGCCCTGCTATGTCATCTCCGACGTCCATGTCGGCCATGCGCCCGAGCTCGTCGAGCGATCACTGCTCGGTTTCCTGCGCAATCTGCCCAGTCAAGCCGGTTCCCTGCTGATTAACGGCGACCTGTTCGAATTCTGGTTCGAATGGAAGAGCGTTGTGCCGCGCCGCGGAGTGCGGGTGCTCGCGGCGCTGATGGACCTCCGTGATGCAGGTGTGCCGATGACCATGCTCGCCGGTAACCACGACTGCTGGGGTGGCGACGTGCTTCGCGATGCCGGCGTGAAGTTTCTATTCGGTCCGCTGCACGGTGACATCGCAGGATGGCAATCACGCGTCGAGCACGGCGATGGATTGCGGGAGAAAGAGGATCGTGGCTATCGCCTGTTGCGCCATGTGCTGCGCAATCGGTTGGCCATCCGTGCGTTCCGAAGCGTGCTTCATCCAGATTTCTCGTCGCGCCTCGCGATGGGAAGTTCGCAGACGAGCCGCAGCTACGCACCGCGTGACGAAGGGCGTGGCCTCCGCAACGTTGCCGTGGAGACGCTCAACGCAGACCCCTCGCTCCAGCTGCTCGTGTATGGGCATTCTCACGTAGCTGCCCTCGAGCGGATGCCCGGCGGTGGGGTTTACGCAAACGCCGGCAGTTGGCTCGATGCGCCTACATACATCGTGATAACGCCCGAACAGATTTCGCTGCGGCTGTGGGACGGATCAGCCGAAGGTACGAATCTCGACACGCTCGAGCGCATCGCCGAAAAAGCGCTGCCAAAGGGCTAAGAACTGTTCGGGGTCGTCCGATGCGACGAAGCGGTACGACCCCGTACTTGCCGAGCTCGCGAGATCATTCTCCGCCAGCATGCGTCGCGTGTCCGCGGCGGTTTCCTCGGCGCTGTCTATGAGGCGTACCGAGCGACCGATCGTTTCGCCGATGACGCGCTTCAGCAATGGATAGTGCGTGCAGCCCAGCACCAGCGTATCCACGCGCTCTTGAACGAGCGGCGTGAGATACTCAGTGGCGATTAGGCGGGTGGCTTCGTTGTCGCTCCAGCCCTCTTCAACAAGCGGCACGAACAGCGGACACGCGAGGGCCGTGACCGTCGCATCGGGCGACTCCGCGTGAATAGCGCGTACGTACGCTCCTGACCTGATCGTTCCGGCAGTTCCGATTACACCGATGTGACCACTCTTCGTCGCTCGGACCGCGGCACGCGCCCCAGGGCCCACCACGCCGATGACGGGAACGTCGAGCTCGTCCTCGAGCATGGGAAGCGCATGCGCGGTCGCCGTGTTGCACGCAACGACGATGGCTTTCACGCCTTGCTCGAGGAGAAAGGCGGCGATTTCGTGACTATAGCGCCGAACTGTTTCGGGCGACTTTGGTCCGTATGGCACTCGCGCTGTGTCGCCGAAGTAGACGAGACTCTCACCGGGGAGCTGCTGCATGATGGCATGCGCGACGGTGAGCCCACCGAGCCCGGAATCGAACACGCCGATTGGCGCGTCGCGGCCAACGACGCGCGTCACCAGCGAATCCGCGCGGCGACCACGGTGCCCGACGTCGTCGGCGTCACGCTGATCTGCGACGGTAGATCCCACAGGTGTGCCGCCACGTAGGCGTCCGCGCCCGCGAAGAGGTGATTCGCGATGAGAAACGCGATCCAGTCTTCAACGTGGCCACGCCGAATACTGATCAATTCGTCGTTGTAGGAATTGCGATGCATGACCGGAGATCCGCTGCCTGGATCGTTCCCGATGTACTCGAGCGTGTCTCGTCGAAACAGGCGCGCTTCGCGAAGATCGGCGGCCGATTCTCGAAGCATCGCGATGGCAATCGACTCCGTGAACACGAACAGCGCACCTCCAATGGGGCGACCCAGTCGTGATTGCGCGTAGCCGGGCGCGACGAGCGAATACAAGAACGCGCGGCGCGGCGACAACGGGGGCTGGGGCGCACTTCGGGTCGTGTCGACCTTGGGACGCGCAGCAACGCGCGCCGTGTCAGCGCGCTGGGCATTCGCAACGCCGCTCGATACGGTCACGAGCAACGTTAGCCCACCAACAACGCGATTGACCGTAAAATGACGGAGCAGATGTAAGATCACGACGGCATGCGTTCAAGAGAAAAATGCGTGATGGCGGGAGTGCATGGGAATCGAACCCACCCAAGACGCTATGCGCCTCGCACCGGTTTTGAAGACCGAGGAAGCCACCAGGCCCCAACCACCCCCAAACAATCACCCCAAGACGATGAGCGCGTTCCCACGAACTTCAGCGCGCCCGACAACAACGCTTCCCGAGACGGCCGAAAGGTAGTTCGAGACCCGGTCAGGTGGCACAGCAACGAGCAAACCTCCGGACGTCTGCGGATCGAGGGCAAGCGCGACGTCAGCAGGACGTGCAGCGCTCCAATCGGCCAGTGGCGCAACGAAGGCCTCATTCCGCTCGGCGCCCCCGGTGCGCACACCACTCTCCCAGAGTCCGCGCGCGCCCGGCAACTCGGGGAGAACGCGGCCATCAAAGTGCAGCGTGACATTACTCGCGCGCGCGATGTGCGATCCGTGGCCAAGGAGACCAAAGCCTGTTATGTCGGTGGCGCAGCGCACGTCGTTCGCGAGAGCGGCTCGGCTTGCCACCGCGTTGAGAGCGCGCATCGATGCGTGTAGCGCCTCGCGCGACGCGGGATCGAGCCGATCGTTCTTTCCAGCAGTTGCTAGGAGCCCTGTTCCGAGCGGCTTTGTCAGCACGAGGATATCGCCGGGCTTGGCGGCCGCATTCGTGAGCAGTTTCCGGGGATCAGCCTGCCCCGTCACACTAAGTCCGAACTTCAGCTCCTCATCAATGATGGAATGGCCGCCGACGAGCGATGCCCCGGCTTCGCGCACCTTGTCCTGAGCGCCGCGAAGAATGTCCGTGAGCACACGCATCGGGAGCTTGCCGGCGGGAAATCCAACGATGGCAAGCGCCGTGAGGGGCTCGCCACCCATTGCAAACACGTCTGACAGGGCGTTTGCGGCGGCGATCTGGCCGAACTCGTATGGATCGTCAACGATCGGGGCAAAGAAGTCGACGGTCTGCACAAGTGCGAGATCATCGCGCAGCAGAAATACCCCCGCGTCGTCGAAGCTTTCTCGACCGACAAGCAAGCGGGGATCAGCGTGCGATGGCACGCCGCTCAGCGCCTCAGCCAGGTCACCCGGACCCAGTTTGGCGGCTCAACCGGCGCAGCGGGCGAAGCTCG
>JBDTXZ010000074.1:0-9177 GCA_040005935.1 bacterium
GAGGTCGACGCCCTCCTCAGCCGGCGAGCGTAAATAGCGTCTGACCGGACGGCGAACCGCCGAGTGAGCAGTTAGCCGTCAGCTGAATGTGGCTCAGCGGGATGACGCGGAGTCCTGCCACCAAGGGTGTACTGGCGCTACCGTGTCCTCTACCGATCGGATGCGTGAGCGAGCATCCTTGGTCGCGATTTGCAGTTGGATCTCCAGCGACCTCATGCGGCGCCTTTCTCCCCGTCGAAATTGCCGATGCCTGCTCCCGCTGTTCTTGCCTTGCTGCTCGCGCTCGCTGCTCCCGCGGATACCACCCCGGTGATAGCGAGCGACAGCGTTGTTGGGCCGGTCATGGCTTCGTTGGCGACTGGGTTGCTCGCTCCGGCCGACACCGTGCCGCGTCGTCGCAAGTCGATCGAGGTGAGCGAATGGTACGAGCGCCGGCTCCGCATTCACCGGTACGCCGCATATTCGATTATCCCGCTGTTCGCCATGCAGGCCGTGGCTGGCAACCAGATCTTTCCCGATCCGCAGAACGCGCCGGATTGGGCCAAGACCACCCATCGAGTCGGGGCGACGTCGTTGGCTGGGGTGTTCACCGTCAACACCGTCACTGGACTCTGGAATCTCTGGGACTCCCGACACGCGCCAGGCGGCACCCGCCGCACGGTGCACGCGCTGTTCATGCTCGCGTCGGACGCTGGCTTTACCTACGCCGGGGCCCGCCTGTCTGATCAGGCCGAGACGAACGTGGACAAACGGCGCGAACATCGGAAGTGGGCGTACGGCTCGATGGCTACCGCGTTGACCGGTGCGGGTGTCATGGTCCTTTGGAAGGAGAAGTAGCGCGATGATCCTGGCACTCGCGGAAGCGGGAGGGTTGGCCGGTGCGTTGGCAAAACTGGCCGATCCGTGGGCGAAGATCTTCTCCCACTCCAAGGCTGTGTCGGCCTGCGTCACGTTTCTTCACCTGGCTCCTCTCGTGTTCGCCGCGGGCGCGGCCTTCACCGCAGATCGCGCGACCCTCCGCTCGGCAAGGGCCGGCGCGACCGACAGGGCCCGGCAACTTCGCGAAATCGCGGCCTCACATCGGATGGTGCTGTTCGGCCTGTCTCTATCGTTCGTGAGTGGCATACTGCTGTTCCTCTCGGACGTCGAGACGTTTTGGGGATCCATCTATTTCTACATCAAGCTCGCGTTGGTTGGTCTGCTCCTGGTGAACGGGTTCGTCATGACGCGAACCGAAAAGGCGCTCGAATCCGCGGGAGACGACCCGGCCCTCTGGGGGCGAATGCGGACGATCGCGCTGTTCAGCGCGGCGCTCTGGCTGGCAACGGTGCTCGCGGGCGTTGTGCTGAAGGAATTCGCGTGACCGGCCACCGGCGCGTCAACTAAGGGGGATAGTTGGTTCATGAGTGATGAAACGGAGACCCCGGTTCTTGGCGAGTGCACGGAGTGCGCGTCGGCAGGACGACGCGATTTCCTGCTCGACGCCCTGCGCGCCGGTGCGATGGCGCTCGCGGCGATTGGGCTGGCGCCTGGTGGCGCGAACGCGATGCCTCCTCGGCTGATTTCCGCGCTCGTCTCTCGCCTGACGGACAAGAGCTACCCCGTTCCCGCTGCGGACGGCGTGCAGATCGATGGTGACAACGAGGTCATTCTCACACGCGTGGGAAAGCAGGTCTACGCGTTGGTGCTCGCGTGCCCACACCAGAACACCGCGCTGAAATGGGACGCCGACAACAAGCGGTTTCAGTGCCCGAAGCACAAGTCGCGCTATCGTCCAGACGGCACCTTCATCGAGGGGCGCGCCACGCGCAGCATGGATCGCTATGCGATTCGGCTCGCGGGTAGTACCGTCGTCGTCGACAACGACAAGGTGTATCAAGAAGATTCGTCGAAAGGACAGTGGGAGCAGGCTGTCGTTACCCTTCCCTGATCGCCCTTTACCACTCCAAACTGCGAATCATGCCTTGCGATGATTGCCTGAGCCGGCGCGAATTTCTTTCCCGGAGTACACTGGCCGCAGCCGGTGCCGCGATGCTGGCCGCCGGCTGCGGTGACGGCCAGTTCGGGCCCACAGCGTTGCACCAGACCACGAACTCTATTTCGATCAAGGTCGGCACGCTGCAAGGCCTCGGCACCACCGGAGAGCTCGTGAAGATCCCGCCGCAAATCGGGTTGATCGCGGTAAAACGCACCGGCGCGACAACCTTTGCCGCGATTTCCACGGTGTGCACGCACCAAGGGTGCGAAATCGACATCGTCGCCGGCGCCTTTCAGTGCCCCTGCCACGGCTCGCGTTTCGACGCGAACGGCAGCGTGACCGGCCAGCCGATCGGAACCGGCGGGTCGGCGACCAACCTGCCGACGTACTCCACGCGATACGATCCCGCCACCGATACGCTGACCATCGGCTAGGGACAATAGGGTTCAGTTTGGGATTGTCATCCCGCGCTCGGGAAGCGTGTGGGGATCTGTTGTGCTGGCTGTGGCGTGCTTAGGGTGGGTGGATGGTAGATCCCGACAATCGCTCGCTGTGCTCGCAATTGCGGGATGACATGACTTGACACCGTAACTGAACAGCATTGACGGCTAGGGAAGCTCAAGGAAAGGGCAGCTTAGGCCCCAAGCTCCACGCTGTTGTTGCCTTTGATTCGAGCGAACGAATGCTGATCGGTATTGCGGGCATGGTGGGCTCTGGCAAGAGCACCCTGACGAAGGTCCTCGCGGCGCGCTTTGGACTCCAGCACGCGCTGGAAAGCGTGGACGACGAGAATCCCTGGCTCGAGAAGTTTTACGCCGGCGGCGAAGCCGCGATGCGCCAGCACGCCCTCCAGCTGCAACTCCACTTCATCGCCACGCGCTTCGAAACAATGCGACGCATGCGCGGTGCGGGCGGAAGCTGGATACTCGATCGCACGTGGTACGAGGACGCTGAAATTTTCGCGCGCGGACATTTCGAGGAAGGACTTATCTCCGAAATGGAATGGGAACTCTATCGTAGGCTGTACATCGAGCTGCTTCACTCACCAGCCGCTCGCCCGCCGAAACTCCTCGTCTACCTCCACGCCCCACTCGATACGATCATCGAGCGGATTCGTTCGCGCGGCCGGCCTAAGGAGAAGGACACCGCCGACGGTTACTGGACCACCCTGCACGCGCGTTACGAGCGTTGGATCAGCGACTTTCGCGCATGCCCAGTGCTGAGTCTCGATGTGCGCGGTTATGATCTCGTCGCCGACCCGCTCGCAATCGAGGAGATCGCTGCCAGGGTGCGCGCCAAACTCGAATTAGAGATACCGCAGACCGAGCTCGCGTTGGCATGAACCGATAACACGGACGGCGTTGTGGCTTGGGTCTTGGTTCGAGGCTTGGCCACATTGAGTTCGGGCCTTCCGGTCGAGGTCGAGCATTTCCAATTATCCCCACGCCGCTGTATCTGTCGGTCGCCGCCAGAACTTCACAGGCCGCATAGGGTATGTATGACCATTGCCACCCTAGAGCTCACAATGTCCCTGCCGCGTCGCATCTTCGTGCTCGTCGCAACTGCCGCATTCGCTGCGGGCTGTCGCGAAAAGGCGCCCGTCCCGGCCGATTCTGCGCTCGCGCAGGATCTCGCAATGGCGCAACGCGCTGGCGCAGCAGGACCATCCGTCTTCAACGACGCCCCAATCGGCACCGCACCTGCGAGCAAAGCGAAGGGAGCGCCCACGCCGCGCCCCGAGCCGCCGCGAGCGAGCGCACCTACCCCGCGTCCAACCCCGCGCCGTCAACAGCCGCCTGCACCGGTCTCACGGACGCCCCAACCCATGCCGCAGCAGCCCGTCACCGTCGCGCAGGTGCCCGCGCCAACACCCGCTCCTGCGGCTGGAGTCATCGGTTCCGGGTCGCGTATCGGCATGAACACAAATGCCAAGGTGTGCACGGCCAGCTTGCTCATCGGCGACAAGTTCACCGCAACAGTCTCCAACGGCGCGGTCGGCTCTAATGGTGCGGCAATTCCCGCCGGCGCCACCGTCGTACTCGAAGTCGCCGCGGTCGATCGCAGCGATCCCATCGAGTCGAGCAGGGTCACCTTCCGCGTGCGCTCGATCGACGTGAACGGCGAGTCACTGCCAGTCACCGGCGACGTCGCGGTCCTCGCCGCAATGGACAAGGTTCAATCGTCCTCCAACAACGACAGGCAGAAGGTGATCGGCGGCGCGGTGGCCGGCGCCGTTCTCGGCAGAATCTTCGGCAAGAGCACCAAGGCCACCGTTATTGGTGCTGCTGCGGGCGCCGCAGCGGGAACCGTCGCCGCGAAGAATTCGCAGACCAACGAGGCCTGCCTGCCAGAAGGCAGCCCACTGCGCCTCACCATCACGCGCGACATCGTGATGCGCAGCGCCATCTGACCATTTCCAAAATTTGATGCGTTTGTTGACGGGCTCAACTATTGCTGATAGCGTATATAGCTGATCCGTTAACGGCTTACGCGCAAACTACTTGCTTGTGCATAGTGTCTGGCGTAGGATGCGTAAACAAACGTAGCGTGCGGAAACATCGGTAGCGGGATTGCTTCGGGCGCGAGGTGACGCGTGAACACAGTGCCGATCAAACCAGAGAGTCACCCTTCTGCCACAGACCATCTCGGCCAGGGCGTCCCGCCCATGCGGCTCGGGACACTGGTCTCGCTGAACAATGACGTCCACGTGCAATTGCACGACGGCGCGCCGCTGGACGGGCTCGCAGCCATACTCACCGCCTTCGCAACACGCGCTAAATCAGAGGGCGTGCCGACAAGGCGATTGATCATCGATCTGAAGCAGGCGCTGACCGAAGTGCCAGCGCTCAGGTCCCTCGAGCCGCTAGCCCGCAGCGATACCATGGCATGGCTCATTCATGGAGCGATCGATGCCTACTACGGCGAGCAGACCGATCCGTTAGTCGACGCGCCGTGGCTGCGCGAGACCCCCGCGCCCGATGGGCAGCACGGCGCGCCAGAGACCATTTCCGACGAAAAATCCCTCGCACACATCTGTGCCATTGTTGCATCAAGTGACTTCGTGGCGTTCTGTGATCAGTTCCGAACGTTTATTCGCCACGGCACGCAAGAGAGCTGCGTACGAACCGCCGCCGGGAGGCTCGCCCGCGTTGCTCGCGGAAAGGGCTGGACGCCAGTGGAGTTGATCAGGTCCCTGCACACGACCGAATGCTACCCGGGCCCTCCGTTTCAAAGCACTGTTGTTGCGATCTCGCGTCGCTACGGCCGCGGGCTTGATATCATCCTGCATGCGTTCTTCAGGGATGAATAAGGCGTTCAACAGCGAGTCTTCCACATCCCGTGGCTTGGGCCGAACTCCTGCGTTGCCGTTACGCCAGATGTGATGCACATCACACTTTAACATCTTGTCCGACAACGGCTTAACGTCTCCACGTCCCAACCGTCTCCTTGAGGAAGACGCGAGGGCCCCGCGTCGAAGCGAACCAACTCGACCCGAACTCGCAACGGAGACTACCATGTTCAAGCTCAGCACAATCATCCTCAGTGCAGCCCTCGCGCTCGGCGCCGCCAGCACTCTCTCGGCCCAGAACGGTGAGATTCGCAACGACCGCCGAGAGATACGCGCCGACACGCGCGAACTTCGGGGCGATCACCGCGAAATCGTCGGAGACAAGCGCGAAATCAGAGGTGACAAACGCGAAATCGCCGGCGACCACAAGGAACTCCGGCAGGACCACCGCGCACTCAAGACTGCGCGCACCTCCGGAGACTCAGCTGCCGTCCGCGCTGCCCGAAAGGAAATCCGCCACGATACCCACGACGCCAAGGGCGACGTCCGCGACCTTCGCGGCGACCGTCGCGGCACACGTCAGGACGGGCGCGAGGCGCGCGGGGATCGCCGCGACCTCCGCCAGGACCGCCGCGACCTGCGGCAGGACAAAAAGGCTCCGTAACGTTCGCCGTACGGCGCGCGGCCCCGTGTTGGCGACACCTGCCGACACGGGGCCGTCCGCGTTTTGTGAACCGCGACCTTACGAGTTGAGGGGTTCCGGCGGTACTCTATGTTGATGTCCGCCGACGAACGTGATCTCCCCGACGACCGACCTCCCACTCTTCACTCCGAGGAGTGGCTTGCCATGCGGGACGCAGCAGCGCGCGCCCTCGCAGAAAGCGGGTTGGGCTCGGGCTTGCTGGCGCGACAGCCCGCCCCCGCCGCCGAGGAATCGGTCGCGGTCTTCAAGCTCTGCCCGCATTGCGGCACAGAGTACGAGACCACGGCGCGTTTTTGTCCCAGCGACGGCACGGCCCTGCGACCGAAGGGTGAAGACTCGCTCATCGGACGAGTGCTCGCAGATCGCTACCATATCCTCAAGCGCATCGGCGAAGGTGGAATGGGCCGAGTGTATCTCGGCGAGCACGTAAAGATGAATCGGCAATGCGCCATCAAGGTGATGAGCGCCGCATTGGTGAATGACGCCGGCTCCGCTGCCCGCTTCGCGCGCGAAGCGTCTAATGCGGCGCGCATCATCCACCCCAACGTCGCCGCCGTGTTCGACTATGGCGAAAGCGATGGGCTGATCTATCTGGTGATGGAGTTCGTTGATGGCGAGCCGCTTGCGCGACTGCTCACGCGCGAAGCACCGTTGGCCCTCGAGCGCGCCATCGATCTCGCCAGCCAGATTGCCGACGCGCTCGGCGCGGCGCACGAGCTGGGAATCGTGCATCGCGACCTCAAGCCCGATAACATTCTCGTCACGCGTACACGCACCGGACGAGAAATTGTAAAGGTCGTGGACTTCGGTATCGCGAAGGCCATTCAGGAAGGCGTCGGTGAAGGACTCACGCGAACGGGCCAGGTGATTGGTACGCCCGAGTTCATGAGCCCCGAACAACTCCTCGGCGATCCCGTCGACGCTCGAAGCGATTTGTATGCGCTTGGTTGCATCCTGCATCTCATGCTCACCGCGGCGCCGCCGTTCGATGCGCCAACGCGAGAGCAGATGATCAAGCAGCGTCTTTCGAAAGACGTCCCACACCTCCACGAGCTCGACCCTGCGTTGCCGGATACGGTCGCGCGAATCGTCGCGAGATTGTTGGCACGGTCGCCCGCGGAACGCTACGGATCGGCCGCGGAGCTGAAGGACGCGCTGGCCGGCACGCACGCGCGTCGCTCGGGAGTGCAGCGGGTCATTCCAGAATTGCGGCCCACGCCGCGCAGTGCGCCGACCGTTGCGTTTCTGCACGCGACGCAGGCGACGACGGAAGTCACCGAGATTCCCGAGTCGAAACCGATGCGTCGCGCGCCGATTGTCATCGGTACCGTGGCATTGGTTGCGGTGGCCACCGCGCTTGTGGTGTACAATCTCCCGCCAAGCCCCGTCGAATCCGAATGGATCAGGAATGCTGTTCGAGATAGCACCACAGCCGCGTCGCTTGCGCAGGCGCGAATCGACTCAGCGTTGTCCCCGCCTGACACGGCGGCGGCCCTTGTCGCGCCACTGCCACTGCCGGCCCCAGTGGTAGACTCGTCGAAACTATTGGCTCGGCAAGTACAGAAGCACCAACGCGACAGCCTCGCGAAGATCGCAACTGCCGATACGAGCGCTGTGCGTGGCGCAATCATCAACTACGCAAAGGCCATCGAGAGCCGCAACGTCGCCACGATGAGAGTCGAATATCCGGCGATGACGGGGCCGCAGGCTGACGGCTGGAAGAATTTTTTTGACAACGCCGAGAAAATCAACGCGTCGCTTCGTTATGGCCCTACGGTAATCAATCGCGATACGGCCGAAACGGAGTTCAACTTGACCCTGAAGACCGTGGGCAAGGACAAGAGGAGCGTAATTTCACCCCTCAAGCAGCACGCCACGCTCGTTCGTCAAGGCAGTAGCTGGCAGATTGTCTCGCTCCTGCTCAGGTAATTGCGTCGCGAGCGTTAGCCGACATCAGGACCTTTTGCCGAGCCTGGCACGGAGATCGTTCGCAACACTGTCGAGTTGTGCAGGATCATAGCCCACGTCCCACTCGTCTCCGCGCTGCCAGTTGGCTTCGTCGCGCAGCTGTAATGTGCGCCAGTCGTCGCCTTGAAATCGCGCGGTGAGGCGTGTGCGGTAGCGCAGGTCTGGCACGCCGTCGCGATGCAGACTCGCCTGCCACGCCGTCATGGCGAAACCAGCGCGCGGATCCGTCACGTCGACCGTGTAACGCACGGCAAGCGCATCGGTGAGCAGGCGCATCGCAACTGCTCGCGTAATGCCCTCACGCACGTCGATCGTGCGTGTGACGAGCGCTTCCGATGTCGACCGCACGAAGCTCGCTGGCCCAGTCGGCGCCATTGGCAGGATCTGGGGCGCGGGCGCGGTGCTCACGAGAGGCGCCTTGGAGCCGCAGGCCACGAGCCCGATCAAGAGAAGGAGACGACGCATGGCCTCAAATATATGTGAGGTGGCCCCGATGTCTGACACTCATTAGCGAGCTGATCGTTTGTTGTGCTGAGCGATCGTTTTGGCGTTCTGGGCGAGGCGAAGGACCTGTACTTGGTGGTTGCGAGGCAGGACTGTTGCCAAGACTCACTCACCTTATTGCACGCAACGTCCCTTCGGATCCGGCTTCGGCTTGTCCACTGCGATACGGTGATCGAGGTTCGCGACCGTCGTCGCAGCGTCCTTCACGAACTTCGCGACGTCCGCCATGTGCGCGTAGTCGATGTACTGTGGCTCGTCTGTGACCTGATGGTAGTCCGAGTGACCGCCCGTCGTCATGAAGACGATCGGAATGCCATATCGGGCATATTCGTAGTGATCGCTACGACAATAGATGTTCTGCGGATGACCGTTGGCATCCATGCCGTAGTCGAAGTTGAAGCCGAACTTTCCCTTCGTGTTCACCGTCTCCATGAGATCGCCGAGCTCCGTGCTGAGCCGGCGCGAGCCAACGAGTTGGAGGTAGCCGGCGCCGCCGTGCAACGGCTCACCCGTCCGGGATTCGCCGGTGATGTCGGCCAATGCGCCGCGACCAACCATGTCCATGTTGAGCTGCGCAACGATCGAATCGCGCGGAATCGTTGGGTGATCGGTGAAGAACATCGAGCCCCACAGTCCCTTTTCCTCACCAGCGTGCCACACGAACAGAATCGAGCGCTTGGGCCGGACCTTCGCCTTGGCGAACGCCTCCGCGATTTCCAGGACGCTCACGGTGCC
>JBDTXZ010000075.1:0-9152 GCA_040005935.1 bacterium
GCGGAATGGATTTGTCCCATTAACTGCATCGAGCCGGAGCGCTGCCCTGCCACGAAGGGCGAGCGAAGCTGGAGCTTACCGCCAGCGCTGGCCGCGTACGCGGCAGCGGAGCGTGCCGCTGGTCGTGCTCTCCAGGGGCCCTTCGTGTTCCACTGTTCGCATCGGACGCATGGCGTGGGCATGATCGACGTACGGGACGTCATCGCGGCCGATGCATCCGTTGCAGCGCTGGGGGAGGCGGGCGACACGGCGTTCCTTGTCGGAACGGCGTCGCATTGCCACGGCGCGCTGCAGCGGATCGTCGTGGCGTAACCGCCTTGGCTGGGAACGCTCAGGTTCCCTCGTGGACTTCATCTAGTGAGATTGCACGATTGCACCTGAGCAGCGCTTCACCGTCCGAGGGTCACTTGGCCACCACGAATAACTACGAAGTCGTCATTGTCGGCGCCGGCCCTGCGGGCATGTGCGCCGCATTGTATACGGGCCGCTCCATGCTCAAGACAGTCGTCCTCGAGCGCGGCATTCCCGGGGGCGAGTTGCTCAACACGGAAAAACTCGATGACTGGATCGGAGAGAAGTCCATCCTGGGCTGGGAACTCGCGAAGAAGTTCGAAGACCACTCCAGGGAGTTCGGCGCCGAGTATGTCACCGCCAACGTTTCACGGGTTACACGGTTGCCGGACGGCACCTTTGAGACGGTTACCGACGATGGCAATCGCTATGCGTCGCCGGCTGTCATCGTCACCGCCGGCGGAACGCCAGTGAAGCTTGGCATCCCAGGCGAAGTGGAGTTCGCGGGTAAAGGCGTCTCGTATTGTGCCATCTGCGACGGCGCGTTCTTCAAGAAGCAGATAATCGCCGTCGTGGGTGGCGGAGATGCAGCTGTCGAAGAGGCGGATTTTCTGACGCGCTACGCTGAAAAGGTGTATGTCGTGCATCGGCGCGACAGCTTTCGTGCGTCGAAGATTCTGCAACAGCGACTGTTCGCGAATCCGAAAATCGAAGTCGTGTGGAACGCGGTGACGGTGGAAATTGTCGGGGACGAGCAGGGGCTCATGAACGGGCTCCGCGTCCACGACGTTGTCACGGACCAGGTGCGCACGCTCGACGCGACAGGCTGCTTTGTCTTCATCGGATTTCGGCCGAACACCGGCATCATCGACGGTCACTTCGACCACGACGAGATGGGGTACATTCGGACCGACACCATCATGCAGACGTCGATTCCCGGGCTCTTTGCGGCGGGGGATCTTCGCTCGCAACTCACGCGGCAAGTCACGACGGCCGTCGGTGACGCCACGACAGCCGCGATTGCTGTTGAGAAGTACCTGAAGGCGCGTGCAGAAGGCGGTGTCGTCGCTCCTGAAGGGACGGGTGGCTACGCGATATGAAGATCGACGTCCGCACCGTGGGCGCGCTCGAGGAGAATTGCTACCTCATCGTTGACGAGTCGAGTGGCCGCGCGGTACTCGTGGATCCCGGCGACGAAGGCGCTCGGCTCGTGGACATGGTCAAGACGTCCGGTGCGACGCTCGACGCGATCTGGCTGACGCATGCGCATTTCGATCACGTTGGGGCGATCAACGCCGTTCGGAGTGCGTACGCAGTGCCCGTGTATCTCCACCCCCTCGACCTCCCGTTTTACGAGCGCTTGTCGGCGCATGCGGCACGGATGTACGGGCTGCCCTGGGATCAACCAGCGGCCGTCCCGATCCCATTCGCGGAGGGCGACGTGCTGCACTGTGGGGCGCTGTCGTTTTCGGTAATGCACGTGCCGGGGCACGCGCCGGGGCAGGTGAGCTTCAATGGTCCGAACGTATCGTTCGCGGGTGACCTGCTATTCGCCGGGAGCGTCGGCCGCACCGATCTGCCGCTCTCTGATCCCTATGCGATGGACGCATCGCTCGAGCGCTTCTCGGCGTTATCCGCCGCGACACATGTCTACCCAGGGCATGGTCCCGCGACGACGATCAGGAGAGAACTGGAAACCAATCCATTTCTTTCCGGGCGTGCCCGAACCCTCAAGCGATGAGCGGACGTTCGCAGGCCCCTGCGCTCACCAGCATCGTGCTGCTCGCCGCGTGGCTTGGAGCGGCCATATTCGTCGCGGCCGTTGTCGCGCCGGCGGCGTTCGCTGTGTTGCCCACACGCATCCTCGCAGGAGCAGTCGTGGGACGCGCACTGCCGGTGCTCTTTACCCTTGGAGTGCTCATCGGGGCGGTCGTCGCGCTCCTGAATCAGGGAATCAGCGCGGGGCGCAGCGTCACGATCGGGAGCTCGGTGTTTTCGGTCGCAAGCGCTTCTGCCTTGATCGTCGCGATTCATCTGCGCGGAACGCTCGAGGCGTTAGGGACACCGATCGATGCGCTCAACCCTGCCGACCCTCGGCGCGCCGCCTTCGGTCGGATGCACGGAGCCAGTGTGCTTCTGATGGGCGTTGGGCTCGTCGGTGCCTCTGTCGCACTGCTCGTCCTGGCGCGTCACCTGAATGCGCGGAGCGCCGCGTGAGCGCACTCTACGCATGGTGGGCGCTCGCGCCTGCGTCAATCGCGTCGCGACACCTGCAATGTCCAACACGAATTGATCAGCGCCCGCGCTGACGTCGACTCACCCCGCACGAGAACCCAACCCATGACTGCCCCGACTCGCACTGAGAAGGATCCCCTCGGTAACAAGGAAGTGCCCGCCGACGCACTGTACGGAGTACAAACCGTTCGCGCGAAGGAGAATTTTCCGATCAGCGGACTCGCGCCTCTCTGGCCGTTCGTCATGGCGCAGGTTTGGATCAAGAAGGCGGCGGCCATGACACATAAAGTGACCGGCCGCCTCGACGCGAAGCTTGCCGACGCAATCATCACGGCAGCGGATGAAGTGCTGACTGGACGACACGACGATCAGTTCATCGTTGATCCGTATCAGGCCGGCGCGGGCACCTCGCACAACATGAACGTGAACGAGGTGCTCGCGAATCGCGCGAACGAGATTCTTGGCGGTGAACGGGGGACGTACACGCCCGTGCACCCCAACGATCACGTAAACATGGCGCAGAGCACCAACGACACCATTCCAACCAACATTCGGCTCGCTTGCCTGTCACAGCTCGACGCGTTCGTACACGCGTTCGAGGGGTTGCGCGATGCACTTGCGGCGAAGGGCATACAGTTCGACCACATCGTCAAGGCGGGTCGAACACATCTCCAGGACGCGATGCCCATCCGCCTTGGACAGGAATTCACCGCCTACGCAGGCTCGATCGATCGGGGGCTCCGCCGTGTCAAGGAAGCGGCGGACTACCTGCGTGATCTCGGCATCGGAGGAAGCGCCGTGGGCACGGGCGTGACTGTAGAGAGGGAATATCCGCCGCTCGCAGTCAAGCACCTCGAGGAGATCAGTGGGCTCGCACTGCGTGTTGGCCAGGACCGCATCCAACTCATGCAGAGCATGGGTGACGTTGCGGGCTTCAGCGCATCGATGCGTGTGCTGGCCCTGGACCTGAGCAAGATCGCGAGCGACTTGCGCATCATGGTCATGGGCCCGCGCACAGGCATCGACGAAATCACGTTGCCCGCAGTACAACCCGGGTCATCCATCATGCCGGGCAAGATCAATCCCTCCATCCCGGAGATGGTGAATCAGGTCTGCTTTCAGGTGATCGGCCTGGATACTACAGTGGCAATTTCGGCAGAGCATGGGCAGCTGGAACTCAACGTGATGATGCCGGTTATCGTGTTTAACGTCCTGCTGTCCATGCGTATCCTAACGAACACCGCGACGGTGTTCACCGAGAAGTGCGTGGCCGGAATCGAGGCCCACGAAGACATGTGCGCGTACTGGGTGGAGCGTTCAGCAGCGTTGGCGACGGCCCTCATGCCGCACATTGGCTACGCGAAGGCGGCGGAACTGAGCAAGAAATCGGTGAAGGAAGGCGTGCTCGTGCGCGACATGGTGAAGCGCGATCAGCTACTCCCTGCGGACCAGATCGATGATGTACTGGATTTGCGCAAAATGACGGAGATCGGTGTGCCTGGCGGCAAACACGGAATGGTCGCGGGTGGATGACGGTGAGCGAGCGGTCCGCGGTCGGCTCGGAATAGCCTTACCGCGCCGTTCCCACTAGATTCGAAGCCGTGCGCATAACCACGCAAGCCGAATACGGACTCATCTGCGCCCTCCATCTGGCTCGTCGAAACGATGACGGCCCGATCACGGGACGTGAGATCGCGTCGAAAGAACGCTTGCCGGCGGATTACGTCGAGCAGATCATGCTCAAGCTCCGCCGGGCCAGCATTGTGACGAGCACCCGCGGAGCACACGGCGGTTATCATCTTGCGCGGCCTGCGGACCAGATCACTGTTCGCGACGTGATTTCCGCATCAGAGCATTCCACCTTCGACGTGCATTGCGTGACGCATCCTGTCGAAGCCGAACGGTGTGCCGAATCGCACGATTGCAGCATCCGACCTGTGTGGGTCTTGTTGCAACGCCGCATCGATGAAGTTCTCGATTCTGTTCGGCTCAGCGATTTGCTGTTGCAGGAGCATCAGGTACGCGAGCGCGTCGGTCTGGATGAGCCTGTGGCGTCGGCGTCCGGTCGCCTCGCGCTACCGATCCTTCAGGGCTGACGCCCCGGCGCCCGTGCGCCTCTTCCGCTCCTTTCGCGACGATCGCGCACTGCTGCGGCGTAGCTCGGCGTACGCCGCGGCGCTCATGCAGGAGCCGGCGCAGCCTGATGTCGACTGGCTCGCCCAGGACGCCACCCGCGGCGACGTGGATCACGCGCTGTGGGAGCTTCGCTATCTGCGCCGCTCGCTCGGCATCCTGGTAGCGCAACGCGATTCTCTCGACGACCGCACGCCGTCCGAGGCGCTGCGGGCGCTCCTTCATCGGATGCAAAAGGACCGCAACGTTGACGGCGAGTTGCTCGAGTTAGCGGAGCGGCAATTCAACGCTCGCCTCAGCGCGTATCGCGATGCCTTTACGTCGCGCGGCTCAGGCGCTGCCGCCGTGCGCGTCGCGCAGAACCTGCTCGCCTTCTCCGGCGGACCTATTCGCGCCGACGATCCCGCCGTCAAGCACGGAACGGAGCTGGTCCACGCCTACCTCACAATGGCGAACACCGCTTTGCGCGAGAGCTTTGGTGAGGCAAAGCTGCCGGACGATGTCCGGCCAAGTACGCTCGCGCGTTAGCGGCCCGCGCCGCTCGCTGGACGAGTTTTATTTCAACCTATGCGGCGTCGCGGCCGAAACTTGAGCGATTCGCGGGAACGCGAGACGCAGCTCGTTGGACGCTGTATAAGGAGCGCCATCGCACCCGCGATGACGCTCCCTTTCGTTCATATGCTCGAGGGGGGACTTGAACCCCCACGCCGGTGAAGGCACAGGCTTCTGAGACCTGCGTGTCTACCAGTTCCACCACCCGAGCGTGTTCGGAACAGACCCGCAAATTAATCGCGCGCGCAGCATCAAGTCAACGCGGTGCGTTGCCGCTGCACAGCGCGTGTTCTAAGTTCCAAGGCTGGCTCGCATCGTCGCGCGCCGCGGCCAATTTACCAATGTCGAAGTCGGACGAAAAACCAGAAATCGAGACCATCGCCAAGAACCGGCGAGCGCGGCACGACTACATTATTCTCAATACCTACGAGGCCGGTATCGTCCTCACAGGGAGTGAGGTGAAGTCACTTCGCGAGGGCAAGGCCAACGTCTCAGACGCCTACGGGATGGTCCGCGACGGGGAGATCTACTTGATCAACCTCCACATCTCGCCCTACGAACGCGCCAGCTACAACAACCACGAGGCGACCCGGACCCGCAAGCTGTTGTTGCACAAAAGGGAAATAGGGCGTCTGATAGGTGCAATCGAGCGAGAGGGTCTCACTCTCATCCCGCTCGAGCTTTACTTCAAAGGCGGGATCGCAAAAGTGGCGATGGCTCTCGGCAAGGGAAAGAAGGCTCACGACAAGCGCGAAGACGCAAAGGCGAAGGACGCCGACCGCGAAATCGCACGCGTGTTCCGCGCTCGATGATTCTCATGCTGCTTGCCGCGTTTCAACTGGCTGTCGCCGCCCCGGCGACGGACACGTCGCTGCGCGCCGGCCCGCTGGTCGTCAAGGACGCGAGCCGGTCCATAACGGTGCCACTCGTCGCCGCGCCAGGCGGCCCGTTGCTGCGTGCCGAGCAGCTCAAGCCCGTTATCCCGATCACAGTCTCGCACCTCACCGGCAACCGGTGGATGCTCATCGTGAACGGCACCGCGATCGAGGTGGAAGACGGCGTACGCTTCGCCAAAGTCGGCGACCAGTCGTATCAGCTCGCGGCGGCGCCTGAGGTCCGAAAGGGAGCCCTCTACGTCCCCCTGCAACTGGTCGCGGAAATTGTTCCGCGTATCGTCACGAACCTCATCTGGGATCCAGCAAAGTTCGAGTTGCGCGCGTTCTCCTCGATGCAAAAGTTCGGCACGCGTGAGTCGGCTTCGGTGCCGGCGCGATCCCCGACGCCACGTCGAAGCGGCCCCCCAAGCGACGATCTGCGAACTGATCACGTTCCCGCCGTGGTAACCAGCACCAACCCGCTGGGCGGCCTTCGCCAAAGACGCCTGGTCGTCGTCGACGCGGGTCACGGCGGCCCCGATGGTGGTATGCATGGGCCTATCGGCGGGGGGCCGGAGATAGCCGAAAAGAATGTTACGCTCAACGTGGCAAAGCGCCTCGGCGCCGCGCTCGGCCAGCGCGGCATCGACGTGAAGTACACTCGCACCACCGATACCCTCATCGCGTTAGGCGATCGGGGACGCATCGCCAACGATGCGCACGCTGATCTGTTCGTCAGCATTCACGTGAACGCAGCGAATCCTGGGTGGAAGAACCCGGGTGGCGCTCGCGGCTTCGAGACCTACTTTCTCGCCGAGGCGAAGACGGAGGACGCGAAACGTCTCGAGCGAATGGAGAACGAAGTCGTGAAGTACGAGTCCGGGCCGTCAGCTGGAAGCGGCGATCCACTCAGCTTCATCATCACGGACATGAAGCAGAACGAGCACCTGCGCGAGGCCAACGAATTGGCTGAGCTTATCCAACGCCATGTCGGCCAGGTGCATCCGGCGCCGAGCAGAGGCGTCAAGCAGGCTGGATTTGTTGTGCTTGTGAAAGCCTACATGCCCGCCGTGCTCGTCGAGATCGGATTCGGGACAAATCCTGCGGAAGCTGCGTATCTCACGGATCACGCGAAGATGGACGAGCTCGCCGGTGCGATCTCGGATGGCGTTCTCGAGTACCTCAAGCGGTACGAACGTCGCGTGGCGGTGAACGACGGCGCGTCTGCCGGGGGCCACGCTCCGCAGTGAGCACGCACCGCGGACCACTCGCGGTGGAAGTCGCCGGACTCGTCTTTCAAAACCCAATTGTCTTGGCGGCCGGCACTGCGGCGTACGGCCGAGACCTCGCCGGCGTGATTGATCTCGCGACACTCGGTGGCATCGTCACCAAGGCTGTGAGCCCGGAGCCGCGTGCGGGTGCACCCGCGCCACGTGTCGCAGAATTCGACGGTGGGATGATCAATGCCGTTGGATTGGCGAATCCCGGTGTCGATGCCGTGCGGCGCGATCACTTGCCATGGCTGGCTGATTCATTGCCGTACACGCGCAAGTTGGCGAATATCGTCGGATTCGGCATCGACGAATTTGCGACAGTCATCTCCGAGCTTGACGACGCGGTTGACCACGCATCGCCCGGGGCACTCGACGGATATGAGCTCAATGTCAGTTGCCCGAATGTGAAAGCGGGTGGCTTGGAGTTCGGTGCCGATCCTGCTTCGCTTGCGGACGTGGTGCGCCGCGCGCGCGCGGCAACGCAAAGGCCGCTGTTCGTCAAACTGTCGCCGACACTGCCGGACATCGCACGCAGCGCAGCCATCGCGGTCGACGCCGGTGCCGACGCCATCACGCTCGTGAATACAATGCCCGGACTTGTCATCGACGTGAAGCATCGGCGCCCCGCACTTGGATTTGGTACTGGCGGAGTAAGCGGTACGGCGCTCAGGCCGGTCGGCGTGCTGGCCACTTGGAAGGTTCGTCGTGCCGTGAGCGTTCCTCTTCTCGGCATTGGCGGCGTATCGACGGCCGAGGACGCGCTCCAGTACCTGATCGCGGGCGCGTCGCTGGTCGGTATCGGCACCGCGATGCTGCGCGACCCTCGTGTGCCCGAGCGAGTCATTCAGGGACTCTCTCGCTGGTGCGACGCAAACGGCGTCGCCAGCATCACCGACGTGGTCGGTACACTCGAGTTCCCATCGTGACTGAGCACGCCATTCCGATCATCGCGCTTGACGTGCGTTCTGGCGTCGAAGCGCTCGCCCTTGCGCGCTCGTTTGGCGACGCATGCCGCTTCTTCAAGGTCGGCAGCGAACTCTTTGTGGCAGAGGGACCAAGTATCGTTCGGCAACTTCGCGACGAGGTTGGCGCGGACATTTTCCTCGACCTCAAGCTCCACGACATTCCGAATACAGTCGCCGGCGCTGTCCGCAGCGCCCGGGCGCTCGGCGTTCGGTTGCTGACTGTGCACGCGAGCGGTGGACGCGCAATGCTGGCGGCCGCGCACGATGCCGCTGGTGCCGATTGTGGCGTGCTTGGCGTCACCGTCCTTACCTCATTCGATTCCGTGTCGCTTGGCCGGTCGTGGGGGCGCGAACCGCTCGTTGTCGAGGACGAGGTCCTGCGCTTGGCAGGCGATGCCGCTGAGGCGGGGCTTCATGGCGTGGTCTGCAGTGGTGCCGAGGCGGCGGCAGTTGCTCGCGCGTATGGCGAGCGGCTCGCGCTGCTGGTACCTGGTATTCGCCTCCCGGGTGGCGAAGCGCATGACCAACGGCGGATAGTGACACCTCGGGCGGCCCAATCCGCGGGTGCGCGCTATCTGATATTGGGCCGGGCGGTGACGGCGGCGGCCGATCCACGGGCCGCGATGGCGGAGGTGTTGGCGGAGTTGTCGTCGGACTCCTTTCCGGGCGTGCGGGAGAGGGAGTGAGGCGATGGTTCGGTGACAGCACACAACCCGATGTATCTCGTGGGCTTGCGTCAACTTACCGCCCCGGTTATTCTAAGTGACTTGGCCGGAAAATCTCACGTTTTGCAATGATGGTATTCGAGTGAAAGTCCGAAGCAGCGT
>JBDTXZ010000076.1:0-9128 GCA_040005935.1 bacterium
CACAACACATGCTATTTTCGGATTGTTGACGACGCGAGAAGCGCAAGGTCTGGTGCAACATCTCACGCGTCCACAAGTTGTGTGCGTCGTGTCTCACGGCGATTATTGTCAGCTTTTCCCTCCTCGATTGCCATGCAGACCGCAGCCGCACCAGTAGGCTCCCACCAGACGATGAATCGCTACGAGGTCAAGTACCTCATCGCGACGCGCAAGGTGCCAGCGCTCTTGTCGGAGATCGCGCCGTATACGCGCCTGGATCCGCATTCTCCGGATTGGGGATACCCGATTCACTCGATCTACTGGGACACGAAGGACTTCACATTGTTCTGGGAGAAGATCGAGGGGGCGAAGTTTCGCCGGAAGCTGCGATTCCGTCGCTACGGTGATTCCCCTGACATCTTCGTGGAGATCAAGCAGCGCGAGGATCGCACGGTGCAGAAGCGCCGCATTCGCTTGCCTCACGCTGCCACGCTTGCAGCGTTTGGGGAAGGTGGAAGTTCGCTCGATTGGGATCTCGTGACTGGCGATACCGTGGCCACTGAAGTCGCGCTGATGATCGAACGGCTTCGGCTTCGTCCCCGAATGGCAATCCGCTATCGTCGTCGAGCGTTGTTTGGTGCGTTCGACCCGCAACTCCGCATTACCTTCGACGGACGCATCCAATACCATCCCGTCGATTTTTCGCTCGAGCGGCCGTTCGAGGAAGGGCGCTACGTCCTCGACCCGCGAGCGACCGTCCTGGAAATCAAGTTCGACCATCGCGCGCCGTTGTGGCTCACGAAGGTCGTGCGTCGTCATGGACTCCAGATGGTTCGGATGTCCAAGTACTGCTCCGCCGTCGACCAACATTTCTTTGGCGGCGAAAATACATGAACAGCAGCAGATACCATCTGCGCAGCACCTACACGGGAGGGTAAGTGGATCAGTTTCTGCGACAAGCGGCACCGGCCGGCAACACCTTTGGAATTGCTGAAGTTTTCCTTGCGCTCGGGCTGAGCTTTGCGCTCACGCTGGCGCTCGCCTATTTCTACCGGCAGTCGCATCGCGGCCTGTCATACTCCGTCTCGTTCGTACACGCCATGGTCCTCCTCGGCGTCACGGTCTCGATGATCATGCTGATCATCGGCAGCAACGTTGCGCGTGCGTTCACACTCGTTGGTGCGCTGTCGATCATTCGGTTCCGCAATCCCGTCAAGGATTCGCGCGACGTCGCCTTCATCTTCATGTCGATGGCGATCGGCATGTCCGTCGGCACCGGGTTCTATCTCGCCGGCGCCATCTTCACCTTGTTCGCCTGCTTCATGTCGTACAGCCTCACGCGATTCGAGATTGGTACGGCAACGCGGCGCGAGCAGCTGCTCAAGGTGCAGATACCGGCAACGCTCGAATACGACAAGGCGTTCAATGAGCTGTTCTATCGAACGCTCAAGGAGTACGCGCTGCTGAGTGTCGAGACGCTGAAGGACGGCACCATGCTCGAACTGGTCTTCTCCATTGAGATCAAACCGGACGCGTCCGACGTGAGCTTCCTCAGCGAGCTGCGGACGATCACCGGCGGGGGCAAGGTGACCCTGCTGACCGGACAGGAGAACATCGACGTTTGATGGCTGCGTCCAACCCGCCGCAGGCGCTGCGCGAGGCGTTCCGTCGCCACGAGCGGCGGCTCGCCGCGCTGTGGCTTGGTGCTACCGTGCTGCTTGTGCTCATCGTGCTCGTGAAGCCGGTGCGCATGCGAGCATTGGCGCGCGTGCAGGTTGCGGTGGACTGGTGGGACCATCGATGGGAGCGGCGCCTCGCTGAGGGACAGAAGCTGGTTGAGGCGAAGCGATTCGCGGAGGCTGCACCCTTTCTTTTGCGGCTCGACCGGGAGTTTCCCGCCCGACACACGCGCTATGGACGAGACAAGGAGCGCGAAGTGCTGCTTGAGTTGCTCGCGCGCACCTACGAGGAGCTCGGCCACAAGAACCTCGCGATGCAGACGTGGACGCGGCTGACGAAGTTCGATTCGCTCAACTACCGCAACCACGTCGCGTACGCGCACGCCGCGGAGCGCCTCCTGGGCGGATGGGCGGAAGCGCCCGAAACACGCGATGGGTATGCGCACGCGCTGCGGTTGCTGCCCAGCCACCTGCCCTCCGAGCGCGGCTACCTCAAGTTTTACCTCGATCGCGGCGAATTCATCACGGTTCGCGATTCCTACAAGGCGTACCTCGACGCGTTTCTCGTCGAGCGATTCACAATCACGGCCGGCGATACGATGGTGAGTGTGCCGGTCTCGGTGGACGGCAACGCGCACACGGTGGAGTTTGCGCTGGCACGTCCCGCTGGCTGGCATGGTGAGTTCGTCATCGCGAGTCCGACGTATCCACTGTCGGTGGAAGGGGTATCCGTTACGCCGGCACAAGTCGTCGGTGCGCCCGCGGCGCAAGCTGCACGTTCGACCGATCTCGCGGGATTGCGCGCCGACCGCATGACGAAATCAGGCGATGGATGGGTTCCGGCGGATTCCAGCGCCACCATACACATTCCGGTGCAGGCCGACGCACAGGGCATCGCTCGCGTACAGCTTCGCCTGCGTGCCTTCAAGCTGATGGACAAGAAGCTCTGGGATGCCGTGAATCAGAGCTACCGCAACCTGCTCGACGAGCCCGGCCTCGCCGATGCGACCGCGCGCACCGCCCCGTATGCGAGCGCCGAACGAGCCGACCGCGCTTTCGACCTGATCGGGTGGTCGCAGGGCGGAAAGTACAACCCGCGCGAGCCATGAGCAGACTGCGCCGCCTGTGGATGCGCGTCCGCTTTCGCGATGCGTTTCTCTTCTCGCTGATTCCGCTCGTCGCGATCGCACTGATGTTCAGCGCGTCGCTGAACGACTACCTGCGCGCGCGCGACTTCGACGACTGGTACTCGCGCGAACAGTCGCTGCCCCTGCTGTTCAGCGCTCGAGCAAAGGCGCTCGTCATGCTGCCGAAGAGCCTGCACCTCCGCGACAGCTTCGCCTCCGACGCGCGTGACGCAGGGATCATTCGGCTGGAGGTGCCTGGCCAACGGTGGGACTCGCTCGAGTTCGAGGGACCGGGGGTGTGGGCACCGTGGCTCAGCGGCCAACTGCGATACGGAACCACCACGATGAAGGTGCGCTTCCGCAAGCGCGGCGACAACAGTGTGCACTGGCTGACCGACAAGCGGAGCCTCACGATCCGCACGCCGCGCGACAACTTCTACAAGAGCTATCGCGCCTTTGGCCTCTCCGGGAAAGAGGTGCTCACCTCGTACCTCGCCAACCAGCTCGGCCACGACTTCGGGCTTGTCACACCGTCGACCGCAGTGACACCGGTGTTTCTCAACAACCGGTTTTACGGGACCTACCGGTTCGTCGAGACGGTCGACGAGTCGTTCCTGCGCCCCTACGACCGGATGCCCGGCAACATCTTCGCGGGCGACGCCGCCGAGCGCGGTGAGTACCAGAAGGGGGTGTCGCGCGGTCTCTTCGGGAATCCCTCGCTCTGGAAGCGCGCCTCCAAGAACGATCGCTGGACGTCTGACACCTCGCGCCAACTCGTTCGGCTCCTGCACGACGTAGCCGGCACAACGTTCGAGGATCATCAGCGCATGATGAACCGGCTCGACCGCGGCGAATGGACGCGACTGCTCGCGTACCTGTTCCTCGTCGGTGATCCGTACCACATGGACGGCATCCACAATCAACTGCTGTACGAGGATCCGTCGACGCAGTTGCTGCATCCCGTGCCGTGGGACATCCGCCTGCTGCCGCTGCAGCATCCGGAGAAGCCGCTGAGCCCTCTCTTTCAGGGCGTGCTGCGCGATCCGTTCCTGGCGGATTCAGTGATGCGCATCATCGCGCGCCGGCTGGAGGGCGACGCGTTCTACAAGACCGCCGACAGCCTGCTCCGCACGACCGAAGCGCGATACGGGAATTACCTCGAGTACGACCGATTGCGCGTCGGGCTCATTCCGAGCGTTGGCAATGCGGCCGAGGCGCGCGACGTCCTGCGCGGCAACGCCAAGCTGTTGCGGCAGTGGCTGGCGTCGGATCAAGTGGCATTTGCGGCCACCTCGGCGGCATCCGTCACGGTTCTCGATTTCGAGACCCGCGGGTATGTCGGCGCGGATCTCGTGGGCTTTTCATTCGACCATGCGCCAACCGGCACGGTGACGCTCCGTCGGGATGCGAATCTCGATGGGGCGCTCGACGCGAGCGACCCGGCAATCACCCTGCAGGCGACAGGTGCAGGGGGCGCCACGCAGCTGACGCTCGCGCAGCCCGTCACGCTCTATCCGGCATGGGAGACGTCGGAGGCCGCGGTACGCGCTGGACACATGCCGTATCGCCTGTTCCTCACCGGTGTGCCGGCCGGCACGCGCGTCGTGCCGGTGCTGGTAAATCGCGCCACCGGGAAGCCGACGCAGTCCGTCCCCTGGACCGCCGGCGATCTCGTGCGTGAAGGCACTGCGTGGCATCCGTGGCACTTCGCCGAGCCGTCGCATTCGCTGCATCGCCTTTCGGGAAACGTGCATCTCACGCAGACGCTGAAGATCCCTGCGGGCGACACCCTGGTCATCGAGCCGGGAACGACGATGCACCTCGCCCCCGATGTCTCCGTCCTCTCGCGCGGGCTCGTGCTCGCGCGAGGCACCGCGGCACAGCCGATTCGCGTGCTCGCCGACTCTTCTACGAAGCCGTGGGGCACCTTCGCGCTGCAAGGGCACGGCGCTGATAGCAGCATCTTCACCAACGTGGAGTTCGCGACCGGAGGCGGCGCCCTCATCGACCGGATCGAGTACACGGGCATGGTGAACGTGCACCGCGGCGACGGATCCGTCTGGGACCACGTCTACTTTCACGACAATCTCCGCAGCGACGACAGCTTCCACGCGCTGCACAGTCGAGTCCACATCACCAACTCGCGATTCCTGAATGCGAATGGCGACGCGATCGATTTCGATATTTCGACCGGCGACATCCTGAACAACCGCATCGAGAACAGCGGGAATGATGCCATCGACCTGATGACGTCGACGCCGCGAATCGTCAACAACCAGATCACCGGCTCGGGGGACAAGGGCATTTCCGTTGGTGAAGCGAGCCGTCCGTTCATCTTCAACAACTTCATCGATAGCTGTTTGATCGCCATCGAGGTGAAGGATCGGTCGGAACCACTCATCCTGAACAATCGGATAACGCGGAACGGCACCGGCTTGCGCGAGCGCCGGAAGAACTGGCGCTATGGCGGCGGTGGTTGGGCAACGGTTGCGCAGACGGTGTTCGAGAAGAACAAGGTGCCGCGCGTGCGTGACTTGTACTCGCGACTCACGCTGAACGGCGTTTCGGGGCTCGACTCGAGCGGGTCGTCACGCGTCGTGTCTGCGGGAGACCTCACGTGGCTCTACCGCCTCGAGGGGATCGCTCCGCCTGCACCGAATACGGCACCAGGCTTGTTGCCGGACTGGAAGGGCGCGCCCCTCGATTCGGTGCTCGATCAGCAGACCTTCAAGGACGATCTTGGCGCGGTGTCCGATGGCTGGATGCTTGCCGGCGGGGTGAATCGATTGGAGAAGCGCCGCGATGCGCTGGTCAGTGAAGTCGAGCGACGGCCCGGTTCAATCGCGCGCGCCGTGACGTGGAAGCTGGCGAGGCCCGCCACACTGGTATTGGAGCTGTCCGGTCGTGACCTGTCGGCAGCGCGCGTGGTAGTCTCTGGCCCGGGCGGCACTGTGCGCCTGCCATTCACGACGGGCAGCGATCTCGCGACGGCGCGCTTCGTTACCGTGGCGGTGCCCGCGGGCGGCTATGACCGGCTGGCCATTGAGATCGAGCCGATCACCGGCCTCACAAAGCTGGATGCCAAGGGCCTTACCGTCCTTCGTGGAGGTCGCCTCGACCTGCGTGGGTACCGCCTGCTTCTTAGTTCCGGAACACAAAAATGACGATGACACTCTGTCGTGCTGCGCTCAGGACGGCAGCGTTCTGCGCCGCCGTTGCGTTCGGTGCGCCACTCGCCGCTCAGCAAGGACCAACGGGATCGACATATTCCTTCGTCGTGCTCGGCCATCTGCGGGGTGGGAAGGACGGGCCCAATCCGAAGTTGCCCGAAGTACTCGACAAAGTTCGCGGGTTGAAGCCGGCGTTCGTCGTCCTCACGGGCGACGCGATCAATGGCGACGCCGAGCACAACCCCGCCGTCGCCGCCACGGTGCTCAAAGAGTGGTCGTATCTCGACTCCGCGCTCGCGACACTCGGCGTACCGGTGTATCGCGTGCCGGGCAACCACGAGATCCAGGACCTCACGACACGGGACATCTACTGGCAGCGGTACGGCAAGCTTCCGCAGGTAAAGACCTTTGGAAAGACTCGGCTGCTCCTGTTGTCCGCTGTTTACACGCCAGCGGACGGCGACACCAGCAAGATGCGCGACCTCCGCGGAGTGGATCTCGACTCTACCCAGGTCAAATGGTTGAAGACTGAACTTGGGAAGCCTGGGTTTGAGCACACCTTCGCATTCATGCATCACTTGCTCTGGTGGGAGGCGGACACCAGTGCCTTTTGGCGCGAAGTGCATCCCCTGTTCGTGAAGGGCAAGGTCGATGCCCTCTTCTCTGGCGATTACGGGCCGCTGAAGTTTTCGACGATGACGAAGGATTCTGTTCGTTATTTCCAGACGTCGATCGAAGGATCGCCCTCGCTCTCCATGCTCCAGAAGCGGCTGAAGAGCCGGCTCTTATCGAGCCAGTTCGACAACTTTCTCGAGGTGAAAGTCAACGGCCCCAAAGTGGATGTCGCGGTGCACACCGTGGCCGAGGTGTCGTCCGGATTCTTTACGCCGGAGCACTACAACGCGGTCGACGTGGCGGTGCAGCCGAAGGAGTTGACGCAGCGGGAGAAGATCTGGGCGGTCTTTGGCAGCACGAAGCGGCTCATTGGATTGGCGCTCGTGATACTGCTGTTGATCGGCACGGGATGGGTGGCGCGCGGCATGAAGCGCTAGCGAATGTTGGGGAGGTGCAGATCCTTCGACTCGCTCTGCTCGCTCAGGATGACAAGGTGGTCGCTCCGCGCGCTCAGGACGAAAGAGGCTAGTGCTTCCCGGCCGCCAACTCCTTTACGATCGGACCGACCATCGCACCAGCGATCTTCGTATTCGACCGTTCAGTGACGTGACCGATGAAGTCGAGCCACACCGTGGATGTGTCGCCGTTGAACAGACCGCCCATGTTTTGAAAACGATCTCCCGCTATCGGCTTCATTGCAGAATCCATCTGCACCACTGCGTGACGGTCCAGTGAGCGCAGCATCCGGTGCATCGGATCCTTGCTCAGCGTGTCCAGGACCGCTACCTCGAAGGTCGTCAGCGGCTTCGTGGTAATCCGCGGCGTCGGCTGCCAAAAATAGAGCACGCGAAAACCATACAGGCGCGACAGCGCTTCCAGAGGTGTGGCGGTTCTGGCGTAGCAATCCACGAGACTGTGCGCCAGGCCAACGGTGTCGATCGGCGCACCAGCTGACGCGCCGATTGGACCGGCGGCCAGACGGTCGCGGGCCGTTCGGATCATGGCGCGAAACTCACGCAACCCGCGCTGGTTCAGCACCCGACCCAAGGCGAACTCGAACCGGCGGCGCGTCTCGTTTTGCGGGAGACCGCACGTGGGGCTCGTGGCACTCGACACCGCGTCGTTGATGCCGTCATAAAAGACGACCAGGTCAGGGCGAGCACCCGCGCGCAGCAGCGTGAACAGCTGCACGAATTCCTGGGTGAACACGTATCCCGTCTCCGCGAGGTTCGTGATCTCGACGCCATTCACGCCCTGCGCCGCCAACGCGGTCGCGACCTGCGACGGAATCGTCATGGCGTCACGATGGCCTGTCCCCCACATCGTGGACCCGCCGAGGAAGTAGATTCGGCGCGGCGTGAGAGTCCCTGCGGCGGGCTGCACGGTGCGTCGAATCCCAGCGGTATCGACGTTGACGAAATCACCAACCATGGGATGTCGCCGCCAGTAGACGTACGGTCTCCATTCCATGAGCAGACTCGCCTCATATTCGGCGAGGTACTTTCGGAACCAGGGTTCGGCGTGATATGGGTGGTCTGCGCGATCGTTGTCCGACGGCGTCTTGCCGTGCACGGCGCTGACAGCGAAGATGCCGACGACGATCACGAGCACGATCATCAGCGTGATGCCGACGATGTCCCACGCGGTGCGGAGCGCGCGGAACCCCTTGAGCAGGGCCCCACCTAGTCGCCGCATCACGTGCCGGTCGGCTCCAGAACTCGTAGATTGGGCACTAGTAGATGGTATGGATGAAAGGCGCCAGGGCCGAACTCTGGGCGAACACACGCAAGATACCGACGAGCACCATGAGCACCATGGTGGGCAGTAACCATATCTTTTTGCGAGCGCGCATGAATGCCCACCGCTCGCGCAGCACACGCGTTTCAGTTCCTCGCCAGTGAATCGATAACGTACAAGATGGACGATCGACCTGCATGAAGGCAGCGGTCACGAGCCCCTGTTACAGCGGGTCGCCCTGTGCGTCTTGACTGAAAGGATCCGGCCGCACGCGCCCGTTGTCGTCTCATCCACCGCCACCACCACCGGCGGGGGAATGTTCCCCAACACGACGCGGACGCATATGCCGACGACTGAAGCGGGCTACATCGCGCGCCATCCTGAAGTTTTTTGCTGCCCGCGCTGCCAGGGGCGACTGACGCTTACCGATGATGCCTTGTCCTGCGACTCGTGCGGTGCCCCGTTTCCGACCACCGATGACGTCCCGCGCATGTTCACGTCCAACGAATGGGACGGTGATCACGAGGACGTTACGGAACGCATGAAGCAGTTTTACGAAGCGACGCCGTTTCCCAACTACGACGATTTCGACAGTGCCGGCGGTCTCGTCGAAAAGGCACGGAAGGGCATCTTCGCCAACCTGCTGGACGACCAGGTGCCCATCGGATCGCGTGTGCTCGAAGCGGGATGCGGCACGGGCCAGCTCACCGCGTTTCTTTCGATTGCGAATCGCACGGTGATTGGCGCCGACCTCTGTCTCAACTCACTCACCATGGCGAAGAAGTTTCGCGACGCAAACCAGTTGCAGACTGCGCACTTTC
>JBDTXZ010000077.1:0-9124 GCA_040005935.1 bacterium
AGGAGATCCGGCGGGTCAGCCCTTAGTGCACGCAAGCCGGCATCCGGATGCGACGCGGCGCTCACCGTAAACCCGAACCCCGCGAGATACTCTCCGAGCACTGCGGTGAGTCGCTCGTCGTCGTCGATGATCAGAACACGTGTGGTACTCATCATCGCGTCAGCAGCGCTTGCATGGGCGGAATCATCGCGGCCTTGCGAGCGGGAATGGCGCCAAAGCCGACGCCGATGATCACGGCCATCGCCAGCGACGCGATAATCGCTGGCAGCGGCGCGGCCACCGGCCACGCGGTGCTTGCCGCAATGATCGCCACGCCAGCTGCGCCAACAAGGATGCCCCCTGCCCAACCGCTCAACGCCAAGATCGTCGACTCCAGGAGAAACTGCGTGAGGATGTTTCGCGACGTCGCGCCGACCGCGATTCTCAATCCGATCTCGCTCGTGCGCTCCTTCACAGATAACAGCATGAGCGCCATGATGCCCGTCCCACCTACCAAGAGCGCGGCAGCGCCGAGCCCGGCGGTCATGGTGCCGAGGGAGTCTGCGGTCTGCCGTTGCATCGTGAAGAATCGTGCGGCGTTCTGGACCTCGAAGTCGGGTTGTCCAGTGCTTTTCACCCGGTGACGCTCGCGCAGCATGGTCGAGATCTGGCTCTCCGCATCCGGAACGCTGCGGGGACCATTGCCTCGTACGCTCACGAAGACAGTGCTCAGCCACGTTGAGTTGAACACGCGACGCAGTGCAGTGCGAATGGGCACCAGCACTTGATTGTCCTCGTCGCCGTCGGCGAGCGCACCTTTGGGCGCCAATACGCCGATTACGTCGAACGGCACGCGGCGAATCAGAATCTGCCGACCGACAGGATCATCGTCAAACAACGTCGCCGCCACGCGAGCACCAAGCACGACGACGCGACGCGCGGCGCGATCGTCGGCATCGTCGAAGAAGCGGCCACGCGTGATCGCGAAGTGTCGCACGAGTGGAAACTCCTTCGTGGTGCCGAGGAGCCGGGTCGCCATCGCGGAGCTGCCGGCCTTCACTTTCACCGGCAATTCGACGCCGGGCGCCGCGCGTTCGACGCTCGACAACTCGGCAACCGCCTCATAGTCGGCCAGGCGCAGCGTGGTGACGACGCCTTTCTGTTCCTTTCTCGCGGCCGATCTCGTCACCTGTGCGGGCCGCACGACGAGCAGATTGACGCCCATGCTCTCGATCTTTTGCCTGATGTCCCGCTCCGCCCCGGCGCCAATTGCGCTGGTCAGTATCACGGCGGCGACGCCGGCGCTCACACTCGCAAGCGCGAGACTCGCACGCACCTTGTGGGCGAAGAGTGCCCGCAACGACAATGCGAGGGAGCGACGGAGCCTCATCGAAGCGCATCGGCAGGACGCAGTTGCGCGGCGCGGCGAGCGGGAAAGACGCCCGCAACCAATCCCGTCATCGCGGACGCGACGAGGCTCACGAGCACCGCTGTCCACGAGAGCCCAGCGCCGAGATGCATGTGCAGCTCGACCACCAGCACAGCGAGGTATGCGATGACGATGCCTCCGATGCCGCCTGCGACGATCGTCGCCGTCGTCTCGAGCACGAATTGCCAACGGATGTCCGATGGCAGCGCGCCGACCGCTCGGCGCAACCCGATTTCACCGACGCGTTCGTTCACCGACACGAGCATGAGCGCCGCCGCGACAATTCCGCCAACAATCAACACGACGCCTGCGACGAGTGGCACGTAGAGCAGCATCACGCGACGGATCATCGAAACCATCTGCTGCGCCTCGATTGCCGAGATGATCATGAAGTCGTCGGGCTGGTCGCGGTTGAGCGCGTGTCGCCGCCGAAGTGCATCCTTGACCTCCTTGGCAACTTGCTCACCGGCGGCCGGATCCGTGAGCAAGAGCTTTGCTGCGCCAATCGCGTCGGTGTTGGTGAGTCGTCGCATGAGCGTCGATACAGGTACGACGATCTCGTTGTCGCGATCCATGCCGTGCATGTCATTGCCGAACTTTTCCAATATGCCGATGACGCGAAAGGGCACGGCGCCAACCTGAATTTCGGCGCCGACAGGATCCTCATTGCCGAACAGCGTGCGGGCGACCGTTTCGCCAATGATTGCGACGCGCGCGTTGCCTGCGACCGCCGCGGCGTCGAACGATTCGCCGCGCGACACACCCCGTCCCCAGACGCGCGACCAGCGTTCGGATTCACCGAGTACGCGTGAGGTTGACGAGGCGTCGCCGCGCTTCGCACCGGTGCCAGAGAGCTCCGCCTGCGGATCCCACTCGGCGATGCCCGGCACTTCCTTCACGATGGCGCTGATGTCGTCGATGGTCAGGCGTGATGCGCCGCCGCGTGGACTTCCCATCATGCGACTTCCTCCGCCCACGATGACAACCGCGCCATCGCCCATGATCTGCTTGACGGTTCGTACGACTTTGCCTTGCACGCCCTGCCCCAACGACACCGCGAACGTGAGTGCTGCAACGCCGACGAGGCTGCCGAGCATCATGAACGCCGTGC
The DNA here is from genome assembly GCA_040005935.1 of bacterium. Lineage (GTDB taxonomy): Bacteria > Gemmatimonadota > Gemmatimonadetes > Gemmatimonadales > Gemmatimonadaceae > AG11. The sequence goes on from JBDTXZ010000077.1 coordinate 2,520, forward strand.
GGAGCTTGTAGCGCGTCATGGAGCGAGCGCTTTGCCGCAGCAAGTAGCCCGTCTTCATTGTGCCGCCTCCATTCGAATGATGCGTTGTGCATGCGCGGCCATCGCTGGATCGTGCGTGACGAGGACGATGGTGCGCCCCGCCGCGTTCAGCGTCTTGCAGATGCTGATGATCTCCGTCGCGGATTGCGCGTCGAGATTGCCAGTCGGTTCGTCGGCCAGGAGCAGGTCGGGTTCGTTCACAAGCGCGCGCGCGATTGCGACGCGCTGTTGCTGTCCGCCGGACAACTCGGATGGCGTGTGCTGCATGCGGTCGGCGAGGCCGACGGATTCGAGCGCCTTTCTGCCGAGGTCCTTGATGGACGTGCGATCGGAGTAGATCAGCGGCAGCTCGACATTTTCGAGGGCGCTCGTTCGCGGCATCAAGTGGAACGCCTGGAAGACGAAGCCGATCTTCTTGTTCCTGAATCGCGCCTGGTCGACTGCGTTCAGGCGCGCGACGTCCTGGCCATCAAAGAGATATTGTCCTTCGTCAGGCTGGTCGAGGAGGCCAAGGATGTTGAGCAGCGTTGACTTCCCCGATCCTGATGTGCCCACGATGGCGACGAATTCGCCGCGCTCAATGCGGAGCGACAATCCGGACAGCGCGTTCACTTTCTCGCCCGTGGGGCGCACGTAGGTCCGGCGGATATTGCGCAGCTCGATCATGAATCGCGTTCTCCTTTTGGTGTCGGGTCGCCAATGAGCACTTCGTCGCCCTCGCGAAGTCCGTTTGTGATTTCGACGTGTGTGTCGTCCTTCATTCCAGTGGTCACCCATCGCCGCTCGCCTGTGGGTGAGAGCACGAATGCGCGCTTGTCCTGCCAGCGCACGGCGCGAATGGGCACAGCGAGCGCGTGCTCACGCAGCTCGAGCGCGATGCGCACGGTCGTCGTCATTTCCGAGCGCAGTGTGCGATCCCGTGGGGGTTCGAACCGCAATACGGTGACGTAGTTCACGACGTTGTCGCGGATTTCGGCCTTGGGATACACCGTGGTGACGTGGCCGTCGAATTCGTGATCGCCGTAGGTGTCGACCGTGAATCGTGCCGTTTGACCGCTGCGAATGCGGCCGATGTCCGTTTCGTCGACGTAGGCCCACACCTCGAGCCGCGAGGGATCCAGCAGCGTGAGAAACGTTGGCGCAGCGAAACTCGCGGCGATTGTTTCTCCTTCTTGTGTTGCTACGGACGCGACGACGCCGCCGATGGGCGCGACGATGCGTGCGTATCCGACTTGCGCGGCCGCGAATGTGAGACTTGCGCGCGCGCCTTCAACTTTCTGCTTTGCCACCTCGACACCGCTGGCGGCAAGCTCCAATTCGGCGGCGGCGATGTTGCCCGACGCACCGAGTGCGCTTTTGCGTCGCAGGTCGGCGACCAGGTATTGCCAGTCGGCTTCCGCCTGCCGCAATGTGGCGGCGGCTTCATCGCGTCGCGCGATGAGATCGCGGTCGTCCAGCGCCGCGAGGAGTTGGCCCTTGGCCACGGCGTCGCCGATCTGGACGTACAGGTGCTCCACCACGCCGGAAATGCGCGACCCAACCTTTACTTCGGCGCCGACGCGTGGCTTGATCACGCCCGTTGCCTTCACCATGGTGCCGATGTCGCGGCGAGTGACGCGCACCACCTGAGCGTTGGTGTTTGCGCTTTCGGCCTGTGACGTGCGAATGCTTCGGGCGGCCGCGGCTCCAACTGCTACAACGGCGACGAGCAGGACTGCGCTCCAGACCAGTTTCCTCATGCGCTCCTCGTGATGGGATGCGCGCATGATAGGGCGTCATGTTTTCTGGATTGTTTCTGGCGCGTGACAGATTGAGATCACATGCTTAACGTGCCAGATGCAGTCCACTTCTGACCGATCGGTGACTCAGACGATGCAGTACACCTTGACCGATTCTGGATCGTGAGCCGAGGCGATCTTGTGCTCGTGGCGAACGTTGCGATTGGTGGGGCCGTGGGTAGCGGCTGCCGGTACCTCATGGGTGCGGCGATTCAGTCGCGCGCGGGTGGTGATTTTCCGCTCGCCACGTTGATCATCAATGTGGTCGGTTCGCTGCTGCTGGGATTTATTCTCGAGTATGCGACTGGGAGTACTGCGGTCTCAACCGAAATGCGGCTTCTGTTGACGACCGGCTTTTGTGGTGGGTTCACGACGTTCTCGACGTTCAGCAATGAGAGCGTGCGCCTGATTCAGGGCGGAGAGTATCGGCGCGCGGCGGTGTACGTCGGTCTTAGCCTGATGCTGTCATTCGCGGCGATTGTGGTCGGCTACGCGATTGCGCGGGGCACACTTGGCGCGCGGAGAATGGCGTAAGGCGGTTCTCCGGAGTTGGACCGAATGATTGGGGCGGACTGATTACGCTCGAGAAGGTTCGCGTGATCATGTGTCGGCCGACTCCGTCTGCCCGACACTCACACTAGGTGCCGCGAGAGTGACGCTCACAGTCGACAGACTCGGAACGTTTGGTGTTGGAGATGTTCCACCATCACCGCCGCCACACGACGCGGCAACTGCGATCAAGACTGCGATGCGGAGGACGAAACAGAGCCGAAGTAGACTGCGCATTGACTGGGCCATTGCTGCCCCCACCAGGGCTTCAGTGTCTCGCTAACAAGCTCACTCGCAAGGTACGTGCAAAATGCGAGGGAGGCGAGCTACCAAAGGTCCTTTGTCGAGTGCAGCGCCTCGATAACGAACGGCGTGCCAAACTCTTATTTGCGTCGACCGACTTCGACGAGCGGCTCGTTGGCGTCGAGAAGCTCCGAAACCCGCGGCCAGGCGGCACTGATGAGCGCATGCAGGTCGGCATTGCGAATATTCCCGCAGGTGATCCAAACGATTTGCGGTGGCGCCCCATGCTGGTCGAGAAGTCGAAGGTAATCCTCATCCTTGGTCACGATTACGCTCGTTCTGGTCGTTCCCGCTGCGCGAAAGATCACTAGATCATCCGCATCGAGAAGGTCCAGATCGGCGACGTGGTGGGCGTCAACCGAGAAGTCGACGGCGAGCCATCGCGCCAACGCCGGCGGTAGCTGCGCATCGACCCATATGACGAGCGGCGGACGACCCGACGCCGGCGGCTCGGTCACGCGCTATGCCGCAACGTTTGGATGATCGAGTCGACGCGCAGCATAGAGGAGGCTCGCCGTAATATCGTCGGCCTCGAGATATGGGAAATCAGCGAGGATCTGCTCGTGCGACTCCCCCGCTGCGAGCAATTCCAACACGTCAATCACGCGAATGCGCATCCCGCGGATGCACGGGCGGCCCCCGCATTGCTCGGGGCGAATGGTGATGCGCTCGAGAAGGTTAGCTGACAACATAGGATGGCAAAAGAGACCCCCGGAATATAATCCAGCGAGTCCTCGCGAACAGGCCGCTGCGGCGACACGTCGCGAATCCACTACACCGCTGGCTCTCAGGCACGAGGACTTCGCTCGTCGTCCATGGCGACTGCTGCCGCCATCTACGCACTGCCTGCGCGCTCGACGACGTTATTCATTCTGGACTTCCACGCCAATGGCTAGGTCGCCGCCATCACTTCGATTTCCAGCTTCCACTTCGCAACGAGCAACCGGCAACAAATGACGGTGGACGCCGGCGCATGCGTGCCCAGATACTTCACGCGCATTCGCACATTGGCCTCGTCGTACTCGGGATCGGCCAGGTAGGTGCGCAGCGAAACGATGTTCCCCACATCCATGTCCGCCGACCGAAGGATCGTCTGGATGTGTGTCCAGATGACGTCCGCCTGGTCGTCGAACGACTCCGGCATCGTCTTGCCGTCGGCGAGATAGCCGTTCAGGCCACTGATGATCAACAGCCGCGAGTCACCACGAATCTCCACGGCGTGGCTGTAGCAGCGGTACTGCGGAAACAACCCTTCTGGATTGTGTTTGATCACGGGCATCTGAGCGCGCTCGACAAAGGATGGAATGCATCGGCGAGCGCAACGCGCACGCACGCCCAGCACCGACCGTCGTCGGTGCCGGGACGGCTCAGATTAATGCAAACTCGGCGCAGCGCTACTTATTGGCGCGCCTTGCCCTCAAGTACCACGCGGCTGACGCCGCGACGGGCAGCAGGAACACCAGCAGTTCGTACAGCCCCGAACCGCCGTCCGGGGAAAGCCCGAAGATGCGCTCGATTATATCCATGGGTGCCTCCGCAAATGATGGAATTGCCAAACCGTCCAATTGTCATCCCGCAGTCGCGACGCTACTGTCGGGATCTACCTTTCGTGCGCCTGCCACCAGCTACAGTGCAATGAGACGAGATCCCGACAGCAGTTCGCTGCGCTCACTCCTGCGGGATGACAAGACATTCTTTGCTGCGCTCACTCCTGCGGGACGACAAGAAATCCTTTGCTGCGCTCACTCCTGCGGGACGACAAGAAATCATTTGCTGCGCTCAATTCTGCGGGATGACAGGAGAGTCACTAACCCACGAGAAACCAACTTTCAAACGTGCCGCCGCTTAACACTTGTCCCGTTAGACCGAGTATGCCGGTCAGCGTGCCGGAAAACTGTCTGCCCTTGGCGTCGAACAGCGCGCCGCAATGAATTCGGATGAGCACGCGACCCGGCCGCATGGTCGCCTTGAATCCCGCATCGGATGTCGACGGAATCCACGTGATGGTTTGCGGCGTGATGCGCAGGTTTCCAAAGAGTGACACGATGGGCAACGGCACGTCCTGACCGGTTGGATTCCCCGTTGGATCAGACTGGAACCACACCTCGACGACACTCGGCGGAACGCTCTGGATAGCTTGATCGACCGACTTTGACAGGTTCACTTGCAAGCCACCCTGCAACAGCTGCGTGGCCGGCCCTAGCTTGATCCGTTGGTCGTGCGGCCAATTGATTTTCCTGATGATGCCCCAATCCTCATCGAGCGACGCACCATCAGCGCCCGCCGTCCCCTGCGCCCCACCGGGACCAACTGGACCAACGGCGCCAACCGCGCCGTCCTGACCCGGCGGCCCAACTGGACCGACTGGACCAACTGGCCCGGCGGCTCCGTCTGCGCCGTTTTGCCCCCCGGGACCAACTGGACCGACAGCACCGTTCTGGCCTGACAGGCCGATGGGACCAATCGGTCCAACGGGTCCCGCTGGACCACCGGGGCCTGATTGTCCGACCGGACCGACAGGACCGATAGCACCGTCCTGGCCCGAGAGGCCAACTGGACCAATCGGCCCGCCAGGCCCCACGGCACCAACGGGACCCGCCTGGCCGAGCGGGCCAGCAGGACCTACCGCCCCAACTGGGCCAACTGGCCCGGGCGGCCCTGCCGCACCGGGAATGCCATCCGCACCCTGAGCACCGACAGCGCCCGGAGCACCGGGTACTCCCGCAGGCCCCGGCCCACCAGCTGCTCCATCTATTCCAGGCGCCCCCAACAGACCTTGCGGCCCCGGTGGTCCGGCGGCGCCGACCGCGCCGGGCGGTCCAATTGCCCCGTCGACACCAGATGCACCCTGCGGTCCGGGCGACCCTGCTGCCCCGCTCGCGCCCGGGGCACCGACCGGACCGGTGTTGCCCGGATTGCCTTGTGGACCCTGCGGCCCGGGAGGTCCGTCGGGTCCGGGATCACCCTTGGCGGCCGCGGTCCCCGGCGGGCCTTGAGGACCGGAACTCCCAACTGGTCCAGCAGGGCCAACTGTCCCGGCGGGGCCAATCGGCCCATCGGGACCAGATGGACCCTGCAATCCATTCGCACCCGACGGACCAACCGCCCCGTCCGGCCCAGGAGGCCCAAGCGGTCCCACAGGTCCAGCGGGTCCGACATCACCTTGTGTACCTTGCGGCCCGGCCGGACCATCGGCACCGGCCGGCCCGGGATTGCCTTGCGCACCGGCCGGACCCGCCTGGCCGCCAGCAATCGCCACGCCGTCATAATGCCAGCGACCCTCCGCGTCCTGCACATGCGTGCCGGTGTGCCCATGCGTTCCCGTTGCGACGAACACGGCATCATCCTGCGCCAGTGAAAGCCCACCACCGTTTCGTGTAACGGTCGCGATGACCATCGCATCGGGATCTGCCGCGGGCGGCGGAACAACTTCAGCTCGCGTCTCGAGCGTAATGACGGTCGGCACACCGTTGAAGCGCAGATCATCGCGATCGCCATGCACCGCCCGGAGCACCACAGCGTGTAGTTGAGTTTGCGCGGGTCGAACTGGGCCATCGGCGGCGCGTAGGTGTTGAACAGGATCCAGAGCACCACGAACACGGTCATACCGACCAGGAAGCCAGAGGTTCCCATGGCACGGGCGAAGCCTTCGGAGAATCTGCCCACCCGGTCCCGACCGGCAAATCGGGGAACGAACGAGGTGCGAAGACCCTTGGGGGAGTCGAGGCCGGTGTCAGCGCGACGTGCCATTGACCTTTCTCCTTCCGGCTGAGATTACGGGGATGCTGCTGGTATCGGTCGATTCGTCGTCTGCTTCGTCGTGACTTCGCCAGTCATCCGGCAGCAAATAGTCGAGAACATCGTCAATGGTCACCACCCCGACCAGTCGGTTGTTGTCGTCGACAACAGGAAGCGAAACCAGGTTGTAACTGGCGA
>JBDTXZ010000078.1:0-9114 GCA_040005935.1 bacterium
TCGCTGAAGAACTTGAACTAAATCGGTAGCATCGGATTGTCGATAAAGCAGACCAGCCTGCCAAGCATCGAGCGCATCGCGAGTGACAGTTCGTGTTTCGCAGGTCGAATCACACGCTTCGACCGCATCGCCCACGATGTCCACACCGTCGTACTCGATGGCACGAAGTGCGTCGTCCACGAGCTCGACGCTCACCCCATAGAATCGCAGCTTTCCCGCAGCAACCAGGTCGTCGAGAATGCCGAACACATCCGACGTCTCGTAGACCTCGGATGGTGGGCAGTGCAGCTGAAGCAAGTCGATGGTCTCGACGCCAAGGTTCGTCAGGCTGCGCTCGACAAACGACGTCAGGTTCGCTCGGCTATACCCCGCTGGGGTTTGTGCAGGAAGGCGTCGTCCGGCTTTCGTTGCGACGATGATGCGTTCGCTTCGCTCGCGCAGCAGTTGGCCGACGAGCCGCTCGGAATGACCGTCACCATAGACGTCGGCAGTGTCGATGAAGTTGACGCCGAGGTCGACGGCACGATGCAATGAACGCATCGACTCCGCGTCGTCGGTGTCACCCCATACGTCGCCGCCAATGCCCCACGCGCCAAAGCTGATCGTGGATATGTCCCAGCCAGTGCGGCCGAGTGCTCTGTATTCCATCTCGTTAGTGCGCGGGGTCAGAAAAGTGGGAGGCCGAGTTTGTCGTGCTATCGTTGGGCAAGCGTTGTCCTATTCATTTTGCTGTAACGTTTCACTGGTGCGCTCATTGGGTCGTTGGCGCGCGATAGGCGTACAGCCCAAACATCGTGCCGACAAAGCCGCCAGCAACGTGTGTGCTCAAGATTCGTCCGTCCGCGTCGCCATGCAAGAGCTTCCATTTGCCTGGCTGTTCGGCGAAGTAGAAGTCATGATTCGGGCCGGGACCGCGTGTCTGAAACCAATTGCTGCGTAGCGCCTCGATCGCGGCGTATGCCGTGTTGAAGTGCTGCTCTTGCAAGTCGGTGCCCGAGAGAACGTTTCGATCGAAGCCCGGGGCCTTTGCATTGGATTCCGCCGTCTGGCTCGACGCTCAGGCGCCGAGCGCGACGACCAGCAGCAGGAGTCGAGAGGTGCGGATTGTGTGACGCATGTGTCTCACTGCGAAATGGTGTTCCGGCATTTGTGTCGACGTCGTAAGGCCCGTCGCCCGGGATCCACCTGCGCCCTCATCGACGCGCGTCGGACCGCCGAGCTAACGCGACCACCGCTTCGTAGGCCGGTTTGGGCTTGCCGTTGCGATCGAGCAGCAGCGGGTAGTTCGTGCGTCCCGGCACCGGCCAGCCGTTGAGCCATGAGTCGCGATCGGTTACGCCCCAGAAGGTGACGCGATCGATGATGTCGCGATGCGCGAGGTACACCGCGAACAACTCCTCGTATCGCTTGGCGAGCACTTGCTGCACGGAGTCTGGCAAGCCAGCGGCGAAGGGATTCAAGCGCGCCTGCGCCTGCGCACGAAGTGCGACGTCTGCGGTGTTGCTCTGCGTTGCGCGCGGCAACACATCGATGTCGAGCTCCGTGACGTTGGCATGAACGCCTGCGGCAGCGAACGCCGTGAACATCGAGTCGACGAGCGCCGCCGAGGGCCAATCCAGCTTGTGGTGATCCTGTGATCCGATCGCGGTCACCGGGATGCCTGCGTCCTTGATCCGCTTCACGAGCGCAATTGCGCCGCCACGCTTCGCGGGTGTCGCGAGATTGTAGTCGTTGTAGTACAACTCGGCCTTCGGATCCACTTCGTGCGCGAATTGAAATGCCTTGATCACGAAGTCATCACCGATGATGCGCTGCCAAGGCGACTGGCGCATGGTTCCGTCTTCGTTGAGCGCTTCGTTCACGACGTCCCATCCGTTGATGCGGCCCTCATAGCGTCCAACCACGTTCTGGATGTGGTCATGGAGCCGCGCAAGCAATGCATCGCGCGTGAGCGGCTTGCCGGTGGAATCCTCGAACACCCAGCGCGGCGTCTGACTATGCCACGCGAGTGTGTGTCCGACTATGAACATCTTGTTGCGCTCGCCAAACGCGACATACGCGTCAGAAGGCCCAAAGTTGTAAACGCCGAGACGGGGATGCACGGCCTCCCACTTCAGCACGTTCTCCGGCGACGTGGTATTGAACTGCGCCGTGATGAGGCGGACGGCCGCGGTGTCCGTCTCATTGAACTGACGCGGTGAGAGCGCCGCGCCAACCCGGAAATCATTCTTGAAGACGTCCTTCAGCGCATTCGAACCGATTGCGGCATCGCCATGCGGCTGGGTGGCACACGCGGTGAGCAGTGCCAACGCCGAAAAAGCGGCGAGCCGGGTGCATGGCGTTGTCATGGTATGACCGGCAATGGCGTCGCGGCGAGGTTGCTGCGCCGCTCGGCAAGTTCATCCTGAATCTGCAGGTTCAGTTTCTTGGTGATCTTGTAGAACATCAGGCAGCCCACGACGATGCAGAGGAAGATCGAGGGGTAGATGCTGATCGTCATGCGAATGCCGAGGAGCGCATGCTCCGTCTGCTGCTGATTCGCCTGGTAGCCGTATCCCGATAGCAACCAACCGGCGATCGCTCCGCCGAGACTGAGTCCCGTCTTCAGGGCAAACAGGATCGTGGCGAAGACGACGCCTGTAATGCGCCGGTGCGTCTTCCATTCCGCGTAGTCGGCTACGTCGGCGAACATCGACCAGATGAGCGGAATCGTCGGCGCGTAGCAGAGTGCGCGAACCCACTCGAGCACGAACGTCGCACCAATTGCGTTCGCCGGTAGCAGGATGAACGCCGCCATGAAGATTGTCGCGAGCGTAAACCCGACGATGGCCACCGCACGCTTGCCGTACTTGAACGACAGGTACGTGGACACCGCGACGCCAAACACCGTGACGATCTTGCTCGTGATGTTGAACAGGCTGAAGCCCACCGCCCCGACGTTGCTGCGATCTTCCTTCAGCACCAGGCCAAGGGCGTCTAGCAGTCCGTGCCAAATACCTGTTCCCGTCGACACGACGAGCCCGTGATTCTGGAGAAACGCGTACAGGCTCTCCTTGTCGACGTAGTACTGGAAGAAGTAGAACGTCCCGCCACCCTGCATGGCCACGTACACGAAGTGCGAGAGCGTCAGCACGAACATCGCGATCCACGGCCCGTTCGTGAGCAGGCTCCGGAAGTCATCTCGAGGCGCCGACGACTGTTTCGGGTCGGGCGCGATGCGCTCCTTGGTCGTCGCAAACGTGATGATGAAGCAGATGACACAGACGACGGCCCACAGCCCCATCGTCATCTGCCAGCCCTTTGCGTTATCGCCGTGACCGAACTTGGCGACGAGTGGCAGCGTAAAGCCGCCGACGATCAGTTGCGCCAACATCGCCGACACAAAGCGATACGACGAGAGCGATGTGCGCTCGTTCACGTCGCCAGTCATCACGCCGCTCATTGCGGAATACGGCGTGTTGTTCATGGAGTACAGCGTCATCAACAGGATGTTCGTCAAGCACGCCCAGACGAGCTTTCCCATCGGCGGAAAGTTCGGTACGGTGTATGCGAGCACCATGACCACGCCCCACGGCAATGCGGTCCACAACACCCACGGCCTGAACTTGCCCCATCGCGTGTTCGTCCGATCCGCAATCACGCCCATCATGGGATCGAAGAACGCGTCCCACAGTCGGCCGACGAGCAACATCGTACCAGCGGCAGCCGCCGTGATGCCGAGCGTGTCCGTGTAGAAATTCAACTGGAACAGGATCATCGTCATGAAGACGAAATTCGCCGCGGCATCTCCGAGGCTGTATCCCGTCTTCTCGAGGATCGAGAGCTTCCCTTTCGGTTCGGGCATGCGTCCTGTGTGCTGTATGGTTACGCGTGAACCCGCAGGGTCACCGCCTGCAAATCCGCATCGCGCGACGAGGTGCCAACCATGATCGCGAATTCTCCGGGCTCGACAACGAAGTTCATGTCGATGTCGTGGAACGCCAGTGAGTCTTTCGTAATCGGCAACTCGACGGTGGTCGTCTCTCCCGCCGCGAGCCGAACCTTTCGAAATGCCTTGAGCTCCTTGACCGGACGCGTCACGGAACTGACCAAATCACGGACGTACACCTGAACGACTTCTGCGCCCTCGCGCTCACCGGTGTTGGTGATCTCTGCCAGAACAATGGTGTCTCCATCGCGCGCGATGCTGTCGCTGGACAAACGCACATTCGCGATGGAGAATGACGTATAACTCAGTCCAAAGCCGAACGGATACAGTGGCGTGATGTCGTCGAAGAGATAGCCGCGACGCGCCGACGGCTTATGGCTGTAAAACACAGGAATGTGTCCCACTGACCGCGGTATGGAGATGGGCAGCTTGCCTCCCGGATTGGCATCGCCAAAGAGCGCCGCAGCCACCGCGTGCCCAGACTCCTGTCCCAGATACCAGCACTCCAGAATCGCCGGCACCTTCGCGCTGAGATCAGTGATCGACAGCGGACGGCCATTGAATAACAGCGCGACCACGGGCTTGCCGGTGGCGATCATTGCGTCGACCAACTCGCCTTGCCGCCCGAGCAGATCGAGGTTGGCGCGATCGCCGAGGTGTGTGCGCGACCATGCTTCGCGCGAGGTCTGCTCGTTGCCGCCAATCGCGAGCACAATGACATCAGCCTGCGACGCGACCGTCACCGCGTCTGCAATCATGCGACGATCTTCGTCGGGATCGCTTGGCACGACCGCGTCCTGCATCCACGAGCCACCGATGGTGATCTTGCACCCTTCGCTGTAGAGAATCTTTGTGCGCGCACCGAGCCGAGCGGTAATGCCGTCGAGCACTGAAACCGTATGCGATGGCACGCCGCTATAGCCGCCGAGTAGCTCGCGGTTGGCATTGGGCCCGATGACGGCGATCGTCTTGAGCGCGTTCGCGTCGAGCGGGAGGACGCTCCCTTCGTTCTTGAGCATCGTGATCGTATCGCGCGCGGCTTCGAGCGCGAGTGCTTGATTCGCCAGCGATCCGACTGTTCGCTCGGCGACATCGGGATCGACGTACGGATCGTCGAACAACCCCATCTTGAACTTCCACAGGAGCATTGGCGCGACCAGGTCATCGAGCTCCGATTCCGCAAGTACTCCTTCGCGCACGAGCGCACCGAGATGCAGATAGGTATCGGGCTCCGGCAGCTCGCAGTTCACACCTGCGCGAACGGCAAGTACCGCCGACTCGCGCTTATCCGCTGCCAGGTGATGCCCGTGCGTATCCGGCCGGTCGCTTAACTCCCAGACGGCGTAGTAGTCCGACACCGTAAAGCCGGTGAAGCCCCACTCTGTGCGTAACACGTCGCGCAGCAACCAGCGATTGGCGTGCGAGGGCACTCCATCCACTTCGTTGTACGACGGCATGAGGCTCACCGCGCCCGCTTCCTGAACTGCGGCCTTGAACGGCGGCAGGAATACCTCGCGCAACTCGCGCATCGACACGTTGGCTGGCGCACAGTTCTGGCCGGCTTCGGGCTGCCCATGCGCGACGAAGTGCTTGAGCGTCGCCATGACGCGCGTCTTGTTCTCGAAGCGTGCGTCGCCTTGAAAGCCGCGCACGGCCGCGACGCCCATGCGCGTAACGAGATGCACGTCCTCGCCGAACGTTTCTTCGACTCGGCCCCACCGCGGATCGCGCGCGACGTCCACGACCAGCGCGAGCGCCTGCTGCACGCCACGCGAGCGCGCTTCCTCCGCGGTCATCGCGTACAGGCGCTCGACGAGCCCCGGGTCGAACGTCGCGGCGAGTCCGATGGGCTGCGGAAAGCTCGTCCCGCCAATCGCGGCGTGACCGTGCAGGCATTCGTCGTGAAACACGACAGGAATTCCGAGCCGGCTCTCCTCGATGAAGAAACGCTGGATCGCGTTCGTGAGCTCAGCTTGCTGCCGAGCGTTCCGTCCCTTCTCGGGCTCGTGTCCGGTTCCCCCCGCGTCGCTCGGACGGCCGACCTGGCCAATTCCATTTCCGTCAGCGAATGAACGCCTCGCCTTTTCGAGGTCGAAGCGGCCCATGTCGTCGACGAGCATGTCGGATTTCTTCTGCCACACACACATCATCTGCGCGGCTTTCTCCTCGAGCGTCATGCGCCCAAGCAAGTCCTCAGTTCGGCTCTCCGCGGAGAGTCTCACCGATTGGTAAGGCAGCATTGCGGCTCCGTAATCCCGGCTGGCGCCAGCACGATGAGTGTTCATGAGTGTCGCGCGCGTGGTCGTGGCTTGTGCTCAGCGCTGTGCGCTGCCTTGAACGACAACCTCCGGCTGCGAATGATCCGCAACCGGAGGTTCGCCGGCTATCCCCCCTTCACTGCCCCACAGCAGATCAGTAGCCGGGATTCTGCGGGTACTTCGGCCCCAGCACGACACCATCAATCTGCGACTGCGGAATGGGTCGCAGGACGTGCGTTGCCTTGACGTTCGCCTTCCCTTTCGGACTGTACTTCGAGACTCGGTTGACAAAGAACGTCGCGCCGGGACGCGTCAGGTCATACCAGCGACTCATTTCGCCCGCGAGAATGACGCCGTTTGCACCACGGCTCCCGTAAATGGCGGTCGCTGATGCGTCCTTGAGCACGTCGATCGTTTCGATGACCTGCGGATTGAAATCCTGGATGCTGCCGGAGATCGGGATACCGTCGGCGACGTACAGCGGTTCGTTGGTGGCGGTGAGGGAGCGGACGCCGCGAATGCGCACCTGCATCGCGCCGCCCGCCGCATCGAACATGTCATAAGGTGACAATAGAGCCACGAAACTATCACGCAGCTTTTGTCTGTCAAGAGAATTATTTCGATATGTTACGCCATTCTGTACAGACTCTGCCGATACATCGCTCAGCGTCTAACCACCGCGAGCCCGTATACGTCACCGTCGGTCCTTGCTTTCCCGCGTCAGGACATCAATTATTTGTTCGGCAAAGGAACATTATAGGCACCGCTCGCTCCCTCCCCAACTTGACATGCGCGCACCACTCGTCGCGACCCTCCTCGGCCTTACCCTGTCGATCAATACCCCTCGCCACGCAGACACGAGGGCGCGCAACGGCCAACCATACGGAGCATCCGACTCTCTCCGCCTCCCGCAAATCTTCGGAGACGGGGTCGTGCTCCAGCGCGACCGGCCCATCCCCGTGTGGGGCTGGTGCGCACCCTCGCAACCCGTCAGCGTCTCGCTGCACGGTCACACCGCACGCACCAGGTCAGATCATTCCGGAGCGTGGAAGGTGGCCCTCCCGCGCGAACACGCCGGCGGACCATTCATCATGGAAGTCGCCGGGTGCGGTGGACAACGCACGCTGCATGACGTCCTGATCGGCGACGTATGGATCGCGTCCGGACAGTCGAACATGGAGTTTACCGTCAGCTCGGGGAACAACGCCGCAAACGACATCGCGTCGGCACACGATTCACTCATTCGCCACTTCAAGGTGCCGACGTCGTGGGCAAACGCGCCGGAGGCAGACCTCGCCGGCGGTTCATGGGCCCCCGCCGACCCGCAGCACGTCTCGACATTCTCGGCCGTCGCCTACTTCTTTGCCCGCGATCTGCGTAAGACGCAGAAGATCCCCATCGGCATCGTGAATACGACGTGGGGCGGGAGCAACATCGAGACGTGGATCAGCAAATCCTCACAGGGATTCAGCGACGCTGCGTGGACGGCGATGATGCGCGCGCAGGAAGCACGAACGGACTCGCTGCGTGCCGCGCTCAGCGCGAAACTCGGCACGCTGCCAACGCACGACGCCGGCATGGAGAACGGTCGCGCGCTGTGGGCTGATCCGTCGCTCGACGACAGTGGCTGGGACACGATGCCTGTGCCCGCCTATTGGGAAGGCAATGGATACCCCGGCACCGATGGCATCGCGTGGTATCGCACGTCGTTTACGCTTGGCGACGCTGATGATCGCGCGAGCATTGCCCTCACTATGCACGCGATCGACGACGACGACATTACGTGGCTCAACGGCGTCGAGATTGGACGCACCCAGGGCTATAACGTCCCGCGACGATACGCGCTTCCTGTTGGCGCGCTCCGCTCGGGCGCGAACGTACTCGTCGTTCGCGTTGCCGATGGCGGTGGCGGCGGTGGCATCAATGGCCGAGTGGCGCTGACGCGCGGTAATGCGGCGCTGCGCCTCGATTCGGTGTGGAAGTTCAAGATGAGCGAAGTGTCATTCACGCCGGATGGCCAGCAAATCAACAAGGTGCCGGCTGTTCTCTACAACAAGATGGTTCATCCGTTGTTGCCGTTTGCCATCAAGGGCGTGCTGTGGTATCAGGGCGAATCCAACGCCAACAACGACGAGCAGGCGCGCGCGTATCGGCCGCTGTTTGCGACGCTGATTTCGAGTTGGCGCAAGGCGTGGGACATGCACGGAGACCCCTTTCCCTTCCTGTGGATTCAGCTCCCCAACTTTGGCGCGCGCGACACAACTCCGCCGCCGACCGCCGGCTGGGCACTCCAGCGCGAATCCATGGAGTCCGCGCTTTCACTTCCGCATACAGGTCAGGCGATCACCATCGATATCGGCGAGGCCGGCGACATTCATCCAAAGAACAAGCAGGACGTCGGCACTCGGCTCGCACTCGTCGCACGCAAGGTCGTGTACGGCGAACACGTGCTGGCCTCGGGACCGCGTTACCGTTCGCACACCGTGCAGCATGGTCGCGTTCGTGTTGCGTTCAACGACGTTGGCGGTGGACTGGTAATCCGAGCGGCAGATAGCTCCGTTGGCGGATTCGCGATTGCTGGAGCAGACAGGAAGTGGTACTGGGCGAATGCGCGCATCGTCGGCAATCAAGTGGACGTTTGGAGCGCCAACGTGCCGTCACCGGTGGCAGTGCGGTACGCGTGGGCCAACAATCCGGATACGGCCAACCTGTATAACACGGAGAAGTTGCCAGCTGCGCCATTCAGGACGGATCGCTGGTAACAAGTGCTGGAGTGGTTTCAAACGGGGTCAGCGCAACACCTGCGTCTTGTCATCCCGCACGAGCGAAGGGAGGATCGAGATCTACCATCGTTGCCCAGTGAGCCGTCCACACGCGACGTATCGTGGATCCCGACACGAGCGGTCGCTCGTGCGGGATGACAATGTG
>JBDTXZ010000079.1:0-8997 GCA_040005935.1 bacterium
TCAAGGGCGCGGTCGTCGCGAAGGGCGCAGTCGACGTGTTCGGTCGCGTCGACGGATCTGTTGTCAGCCTCACGGGCGATGTCACGGTGCATCGCGGGGGGGTCGTCACCGGCGACGCTCTCTCTGTCGGCGGACGGGTGAATGCCGACAGCGGCCAGGTTGGCGGCGAAATGCGCGCGATGTCGGTGCTCCCGACAATATTTGGCCCCGCCACACTCGCGGCCACGACGCGCAGTCCGGCGGAGCAGACTGCAGAATCCGCGAAGAACGTTGGCGGTTCGTTCGCCATCCTGCTCATCATTGCCGTCGGCGTGCTGCTGTTCGCGGGTCCAAATCTCGACGAAGTGGTGGTCACCATTCAAGGCCGCTTCGCGCGCGCTTTCTGGTACGGCGTGCTCGGTCAGGTGTTCGTGCTTCCCGGACTGCTCGTTCTCATTGTCGCGCTCGCGCTGACGATTCTTGGCATCCTGCTCATTCCCTTTGCGGTCGTCGCGTATGCGATCGCGGTCGCGGGGCTCGTCACGCTGGGCTTCCTGGCGGTTGCGCGATTGATTGGTGGCGCGGTCTGGCGCGGTGGTGACGCGTCGGCGCGCGGCCGGGCGCTCGGTGCGTTGTTCGCTGGCGTAGCGATCTTTTTCGTCTTGTGGATTGTTGGATCGCTGCTGGCGTGGGCCCCGCTCGCCGGAACTGTTGTCCGCGCTGCGGCATTGGCCGCCACGTGGGCGGCGATGACCCTCGGACTTGGCGCGGCCATCCTCTCGCGCGCGGGAACTCATCGACGTGTCGCGGGGACGGCACGGCCCGTGGAACTTGCCGCTTGGCAGACACCTACGCCCGTTGCTGGGGTTGTAGCCGCGCGGCGGACGGTCACAGCTGGAGAGGGGCGCCGATGAAAAACAATACGTTACCTGCGAAAGTCCGGTCCGCCACCTCGTTCGCACTCAGGGCAGGCAGGACGACAGCGCGAGTCGCGATTCTCTCTGCGCTGGCGACGCTGATGCCCGGTCTTGCCTTCGCGCAGAGCGGTCCCCTTTGGCGTAACGTCGACATCTCGCGCCAACTACGCGATACGCTTCCGCAGCGCATTCGTGTGCAATATGGCGCCGGACGCGTTGACGTCCGCGGTACGAGCGATCCGATGCTGTACGCGATGCACCTGCGCTACGACGAGGCGCGTTCGGTTCCGCTCCACCGGCACGACGCCGATCAACGCAGCACCGCTCTTGGGCTCGAGTCGCGCGGCACTGGCATTCACAGTGCGTCGAGCAGCGAGTCCGGTGAGCTTCGCCTTACCCTGCCTCGCGCCGTTCCCCTCGATCTCGACCTCGAATTCGGCGGTACGCAGTCGACGCTGGACCTTGGCGACATGTCGCTTCAGTCAGTTCGTCTCGACTGCGGAGCGACGGACGCGATGCTGCTTTTTTCTCGCCCGAATCGCGTACGGATGCGCGACCTCGAGGTGAACGTCGGCGCGGCCGATTTTACGGCGCGTCAACTCGCGAACGCGAACGCCGACCAGATTCGTGTTCGTGGCGGCATCGGAAGTGTGGATCTCGACTTTAGCGGAACGTGGACGCACGACTTGTCCGTCAACACACGACTCGTGCTCGGCAAGCTTACGCTGCATGTGCCCGCAGACGTTGGTGTGCGCGTGGAAGTGCAGCGAATTGCCGCAGGATTCGATCACACGGGGCTCGTGAAGCGTGACGACGCGTGGTACTCGCCGAACTATGAGTCGGCGCCGTACAAGCTGAAGATTCGCGCGGAGACGCTCTTCGGCGGAATCGATGTCCAGCATTCGGCGCGCTGATACACGTTCGCGAGGTCCATCCGAACGCTGAGCGACCTCGCTGATGCTTCAGCCTCTTGGGCGCGCGAAGTCGATTCGCCGTGCGCTCCTTTTCCTCTCGATATGCGCCCCCCTCTATCTCGCGCCGCGCATGTTCGCGGTGGCGCACCCAGGCGTGTGGGTGGCTGCAATTTTGGCGCTCACGTTCCTGTTCCTGCGGCACGACGGTCGCACACTCGCGGTACTTGGTATCGAGCCGTCATGGCGCCCATTGGGGGGGTTGCTGGGAGGATATGCTGGGGGAGCGCTGCTGATCGTCATCACCGCAGCCTGCATCCGAATGGTCCTGCCATTTCCATGGGCGTACAATCCGCAGTTCAATGCCGCTGCGGCGGTGTATTCCGCGATATGGCTGACGTTGGGGAACAGTGTGGAAGAGCTCATCTTTCGCGGCTACAGCTTCGAGCGCCTCATAGCGGGCGTCGGACATTGGCGGGCACAGCTCCTGACGGCGCTGCTGTTCGCAGTGTTCCACATCGCGCAGGGCTGGCCCTGGCAGTCCGCACTTATGGGCACCACGATCGGATCGCTGTTGTTTGGGTTGGTGTTTGTCCGGTGGCGGAGCGTTCCCACAGCAGTTGGCGTCCACGCCGCGGCTAATTGGGCTCGCGACCTGCTTCTCTCCGATCCACCAACTGCGAAAACCGTGTTCGGGCCACTGTCTCCTCGTCGATGGACGTATGGTGAACAGGTGGTCACGGCGGTGATCTTCGACGGTGTAATGCTGCTCGCCTGCTACGTATTGTGGCGATCCATCAACCGCAATCCATTGCGAGTGTTGCCGGCGATGACCGAGATCGGGCACCAGGATGGCGCCGCGGCGAGACTGGCCTAGGCTTTGCCCCTCCCTTGCCCATGATCATCAAGGGCTTCAACGTCGTCCCGCTCGTGAAGAAGACCGTCAAGGAAATCGGAGCGGATCGCGTACCTGCGCTCGCTGCGGAAACGGCGTATTACTTCTTCTTTTCGCTGTTCCCCCTGCTGCTCTTCCTGACGCCGTTGCTCGGCATAGTCGGCAACGGCCAGGAGCTCATGGAGTCGCTGCTCACTCGGCTTTCGACGACGATTCCTGCCGACGCGTTATCGGTGCTGCGTCGCACGCTCAGTGAAATTATCGTCGGCAGCGGCGGCGCAGGCATCATGTCTATCGGTGTGTTGCTCGCCGGCTGGTCGGGCTCGAGCATCTTCGGAACGCTGATGGACGCACTCAACGTCGCTTACGACGTGACCGAGACACGCCCATTCTGGAAGCGCCAAATGCTCCGCCTTGTGTGCCTTGGGCTGTCCGCCGTGATCGTGTTTTTCGCGAGCTTCGTGTTTCTCGACGGAGATCGGGTTCTCATGTGGGCCAATTCGGCGCTGCATCTGGGGTCGTTCGGCGTCGCGCTATGGACGGTGGCGCAGCTCGTGCTCGCGACGTTGTTGGTGGTCGCGCTGTGCGTGACGTTGTTCAAGCTGCTCCCGAACGTGCGCCAACGCTGGCCTCATGTACTGATCGCGTCGACCGTGACGACGTTTGTCTGGATCCTGGCGACGCTGATATTCCGCGCATACGTGCAGCACTTTGGCTCGTATAACAAGACGTACGGCACGATCGGCGGTGTGATCTTGCTGCTCTCATGGATGTATTACACAATGTTCGCGGTGCTTGCCGGCGGCGAACTCGCTTCGGAGCTCCATCACGGCAGCGGCGCGGTCGATCCGCTGAAAGGCGCGATCTATCTCGGTCGCATTGTGTCGGACTCGGGGCCGGGCACGCCCTCGATGGAGAAGATCAAACCGTCAAAGTAAAGCTAGGGTGAACGGTGAACGGTGAACGGTGAACCGTTAAATGCCCAGCTTACAGCCAGCGGCGGCACGCGGTCAGGAATCGCGAACGCGGAGCAAAACCCGCTCGCCTCGCGACACCCCGAGCATTCTCGCGGCTGATCCATCGCGCACGGCGATTTCCACCAAGCCACTCGACCCCACCAGCGCCACCAACTCTCCTTCGTGTACGTCTGCATACGTACGGTGGAGAGTGATTGCGTGGCTACGGATTTCAATCGTGCCCGCGCGTCGCGTCATGAGATTCGTCACGATGTTGCCGAAGCGATCGACGGCAATCACGACGCCAACTGCAGCTCCATCTGGCGCGCGCGTCGCCTCTGGGGTGCGTCGAATGACTGGAGAAGTAAACGGATCGCCGAGCGCGTCGAGCGACATGCCTGACGCAAGCTGAACCGCCGCCGGAGCAAAGACGTCCCGACCGTGAAAGGTCGGTGACGCAGTCGGGTGCACCGGGAGCGCGACACATCGCGCACCTTGATGAAGCATCGCTGGGGAGAGAATGCCGTTGTCGGGACCCACGAGCATGCGTCCCTCGCTCTCGACGGCAAGCGCGGCGCGAGAGCCACCAACGCCCGGATCCACGAGCGCGATGTGCACCGTGCCAATCGGAAAGCGATGCCAGTATCGCGCAACGGCGAGGCGGCCCGATTCGACGTCGTGAGCAGGTACGTCGTGCGCAATGTCGATAAGCGCGCAGTCCGGGAGACCAGCGGCAATCACGCCCTTCATCTCACCGACGTAGCCGTCCGCGGTGCCAAAATCGGTGAGCAGCGTGATGATCCGCGCCATGCATTGTCCTCAGGCGATTGACGTTCGCTTCCAGCGGCCCCTGCGCCAGATCATCATCATGCCGAACGCACGCGCGAGTGCCGTCAATGAAATTGTCCACCACAGTCCGGAGCTACCATACCGCGTTGCCGCCCATGCCGCGAGCGGAATACGCAGCGCGGTAATCGACGTCGACGTCAGCATCGGCGCCATCGTGTGCCCCGCACCGCCGAGCGCGCCCTCCAACACGATCTCGGCGCAAATACCAAGCTGCGAGATCGCCGCGATGCGCAGGTACTTGGCCGCTTCGGCGATCACGAGAGGATCGTGACTGAAAATGGCCGCGAATCGTTGTGGGATGAGCAACTCGACAACACACGCCACCACGCCGAAGACAGAGCAGAATGCGACAGCGAGCCAACCGGCGCGCGCGGCACGATCGGGCCTGCCCGCGCCGAGGTTTTGACCGACGATCGCCGCGGTTGCCGCGCCAAATCCCACTGCGATCATGAACAACCAACTCTCGACGCGATGGCCGATGCCGAGTGCGGCGAGTGCGGGCGTGCCAAACTGGGTCGCCGTACGCGTCACGAGGACATAGATCAGCGAGAACACCACCCCCGTGACCGCGGTGGGGAGCCCGATGCGAACGACTTGTCTTAGCGTGCGCCAATCGGGCCGGCCGACCTTCAGCACGCCTCGCCGACCTACAATCGTTAGCCCGAGTGCAAAGGCAACTGCGCGCGTTCCAATCGTGGAGATCGCCGCGCCAGCGACGCCGAGCGCGGGAATTGGGCCCCATCCGACGATGAGTATGGGGTCCAGCACCAGGGTGACGCCCACCGATGCACTGAGGAGAAGAAATGGAGTGCGTGTGTCCCCAGCCGCGCGGAACGCGGCATCGACAGCAAAGAAACCGAAGATGAGCGGCGCGCCCAGGAGATATGTCCCCAGATACTTCACGCCGAGTGCAGCGACTTCGGGCGGCGTCTGCATGACGCTGAAGAGATGCGGCAACAACGGCGTCCCCACGGCTGCGCAGACAACGCCGAGCACGAGCGAGAGCATCAGTGCGTCACCGGCAATTCGCGCTGCTTCGGCCGAGCGTCCTTCTCCGTAACGACGCGACGCTACTGCGGTGAGGCCCACGTTCACCATCTCGGCCACCGAAACGATGAGCCAGATCCAGAAGACGGCTGTCGAAGCGGCCGCGAGACCGGTGGATCCAACGCGGGTGCCAATCCAGAACGTGTCGACGGAAAAGAACAGCGTCATCAACAGCGATGACGCAACGGCTGGAAGGGCAATGCGCGCTATCGTCCGCGGCAGCGGATCGGACACAAGGTGTGCCGACTCCCTCTCGTTCGAGATGGCGACAGGCGCCAGCCCCTCGTGCGGCTCGAGCGGAAGCGAGCTGCCGAGGAGCTTGGCGTCTTGCATCGATGATTCAGGCTGGCGTCAGTGCCTTAGCCGCCGCGGCCACCGCAATCGCGATCTTCGTCAGTGCCTTGGCCGCAGCCGATCCGGCGTCCGACGTCACGATCGGGGAACCGCTATCGCCGCCTTCCATTACGCGCGGATACAGCGGCACCTGGCCAAGTAGCGGCAGGTCGACCGCCTTGGCGAGCTTCTCTCCGCCACCGGAACCAAACAGCGCTGACGGCTTGCCGCAGTGCGGGCACTCGAACCAGCTCATGTTCTCCACGATGCCAAGCACCGGCACTCCAACACGCTGGAACATCTTCACGCCGCGAAGGGCATCGCCGACGCTGACTTCCTGCGGTGTCGTCACGATGATCGCACCGTCCACCTGCGTGGCCTGTACGAGTGAAAGCTGCGCGTCACCGGTGCCGGGCGGCATGTCCACGAAGAAGTAGTCGAGTTCACCCCACGCAACGTCGGCGAGAAACTGCGTGATGATCTTCATGACGATCGGACCGCGCCAGATTGCTGGCTGATCGGGTTCGATCATCATGCCAAGCGAGATGAGTTTGACGCCGTATGCTTCGAGCGGAATGATCTTCTCGTTGATGACTGGCGGCTGGCCGGAGACGCCCATCATTCTCGGAATGTTGGGTCCGTAGATGTCGGCATCCATGAGGCCCACGCGCGCGCCGCTGGCGGCCAGCGACACTGCGAGATTCACGGCAACAGTCGACTTGCCCACACCACCCTTGCCGGACGAAACCGCAATGATCTTGCCGAGCTTGGGGTAGTGCTTCGGCTTGGGTGCGGAGGGCCGTGCAGGTGCGGCCGGCGCCTGATCCATTACCGGCAGAGCGCGGCTTCTGGCCGGCGGCGCTGGCGCATCTGGAATCTTCACCGGTGTGACCTTGAGTTGAACGTCCGCTACGCCTTCGACGGCGGATACGACCTCGCGGACGGTCTTCGCGAGTGCGGGATCGTCGTCCTTGGTGAGGAGCAGCGTCAGGTGTACCCGGCCGTCCACCGTGGCGCCGATGTCGCGGACTTGCTGGGTGGAATAGACGTCAGCGCCGGTGCGCGGATTTCTGATATTGGCGAGCGCCTTGGCGATGCGCTCTTGAAGGGTGCTTGACATCGATCAATGATAATCGGTCGTTGCGTGGCGAGTTTGGGGTTCCGCGCGGGCGTCGCAGCACAAAACGCCAGCGTGGCAAATGCCACGCTGGCGTTGAGATGCTACGACTGCCGACAACAGCAGGTGCCTGCTTGAAACGTCTTCCGGCTACTTGCCCGCGAGATCCCTGACGGACTTGGAGAGCATTTTCACCTTGGCTGCATCCGGTCCCTTCGCCTCGCCGTCGATTGCCTTTGCCAATGTGTTGAGCTCGACCTTTCGCTTCGGAGCCGCTGCCTTTTCCGCAGTGACGAGTGCGGCGCGGATGGTGGAGATACGCGCAGTTGACAGACCATTCGACCGCTCCAGCTGATCGACGTACGCACGCGACAGCGAGAAGGTCGCCGGCCAGATCATCTGCGGCTGGCCCTGGGTGTTCAGGTAGTCGTAGTGCACCGTCTTTGCCGCGTCAATCTCATTCTGCGAAACAAACTGGCTGGGCGTGAGCTCGAAGATGTCGAGACCGCGTGCGATTTCGGAGCTGACCATGACGCCGTTGTACCAGTACACCGACCACGAACCGCCCATGGTAAAGTGCGTGGAGTCCACTGGTCCACGATCGTGGAACGCGATCTCCTTGGCGTTTGTGGGATCCGTCCAATCGAACACCGAAATTCCACCTTGGTACCATGCCTGCACCATCACGTCGCGGCCGGGGATCGGGATGAGCGAGCCGTTGTGCGCAACGCAATTTTCCATCGCAGTCTGGGCGGCGGGCATCTTGTAATAGCCCTTGAAGTGCATCTTGCCGTTCTCGATGGTGAAGAGCGCGTCGGCGCCCCACTCCTTCGGGTCCGACGAACGACACTTCGGTGCGCCACCGCCGCCCCATTCGTCAGAAAACAGGACCTTGGTGCCGTCGTTGTTGAACGTGGCGGAGTGCCAATACGAGAAGTTCGTGTCGGCTGCTGCGTCGATGCGGACGGGATGAGCGGGGTCCTTGATATCGAGCAGGAGGCCATAGCCGCCGCACGCGCCACCAGCGTATCCAACCGCTGGATAGACGGTGATATCATGACATTGATCCGGCCCGGACGGGACGCGCGCTGCGCCGGCGCCGAAGCGCTTCTCGACGATCGCCTGCACGGCCCCACGAAGGGCAGTGCTATCCGCGGCCGTCGGGGCGCCTGTGCCACCACGGGCCTTCATCACGCTGTCGAGCATCGGCTTTGCAAAGCCGTCCGGCAGAATGATCTCCTGCCCGCCGAGGTTCACGACGAACGCGCCCTTTGCCTTGGCGTCCGCCGAGGCCTTGAGGTCGTCCGGTGCATTGCCGTGGCTCTTGACGGCCGCGAGGTTGTCGAAAATGCGCGGCGACGTCACGATCGCTGCCTGCTCTGGGTGCGCGAGTGGCACCTTGATGGCTTCGATGCGGAAGTGCGCGCTGCTCGGGTCCTTGTCGGGCGTCGCATCGGAGCAGCCGTGAAGCTCTGCGTCCGGGCGAACCGAGGAGGAGCCAGAGACATAGATGTAGACATTCTCCTTGTCCTTCGGATCAACGAGCACCGTGTGCGTGTGCGAGCCACGGCACGTCTGCACGTTCGCGACATTCTTCGGATGCTCGATGTCGGTGATGTCGAAGATGCGAACGCCCTTGATGCGGTCCGGGCTGACCGTTTCCTTCACGCCCTGATCACCGCAATCGATGCGACCGGTGTTCCCTTCTGCCGAGACGAAAAGAAGATTCTTGTAGACCGAGACGTCGCTCTGGGACGCGGGGCAATAGTTCGAGAGCCGAAGGGACGGCGCGCTGGGATTGGAGATGTCCCAGATCTGGTAGCCGTTGTAGTTGCCCTGGATGACGTAGTTGCCCTTGAAGGCGAGATCCGAGTTCGTGCTGCCGAGGAACTTGCCGGAGGGTGGTGTCTTGGATAGGACCCGCATATTCCAGGTGGCCTCGCCGGCATCCATGAGACCGGCCTTGAGACCTACGCGCGGATCCGGGTTCGGC
>JBDTXZ010000080.1:0-8959 GCA_040005935.1 bacterium
GAGCGAAAAGCCGAGCTTGCCCATGGTGTTATGCGTTAGTCCGAGCGTACCAACTGCGCCAACCCGAATGCCACGGTCCAGGGCATCCAGTGTATCGAGTCGCAGCAGTCCATTGACGGTCGAGCCACGAACGAACGCACGCTCAACTGAAAAGGTGTCATAGCTCGACCGTGCAAGATTCGTCGAGAACACCGCATTCGCCGTCGACGCCGTTGTTCCAATTCCGCGCGCAGCCACGGTTCCACTCAGGCGCGTTACGGGAGCACGCCGCGAGAACGCACTCGTGTTGAGGGCATCGAGCACGACCGAGACGTCGTATCGCGTGCGAGAGCCAGCGAGTACAACCGTTCCATGACCGTCGACACTTCCACCACTCTCGGAGTGCAGTGCGCCGTTGACGCGAAGATCACGCGTCGTGCCCTCCGCGTGCACCCTCCCGGTCACGCTGCCCTTGAGTTCCGCGGCTGGCGCAAACTTGCCGATCGTTATCAAGGACAACGGCAGGAGCGTCGCGTCACCGACGATGCGTTTTCCATCTGCCTGATAGCGGCCATTCCCAACTACCCGCGAGCGCGCATCGTGCTCGACGTGCGTGACGTCGCCGCGAACGGACCATCCGTCGCGCTGCGTTCCACTCACGACGGCAGTGCCGTTCAATGTTCCGCCAAGCGGAATCTTCAGGCCCGTGCCCTTGAGCGTGGCGACTTGCAGCGGAAGCAGCTGCACCGTGAGATCGCGCGCGCGCACGCCGCCCGATAGCCCGAAGCCACCCCGTGCCACGACATGGCTTCGGCCGGCGCTCGCGTCATCAAAGCGCACATCTGCGTCAACACGCATCGCGCTCGGTGCGCCACTTACGACGATGTGTCCATCCAGCGTGCCGGAGCGCGTGAGCTTCAATGATGGCGCAAGCTCGTGGAGTGTCGCCGTGCCTAGGCGCGCCACAGTGAGGTCTGCGCCGCGAATGAGCAGCTCCGCGTGCTTGCCGGAGGTTACACGAGCGACTGCAGCGTTGCCGACGAGCGTAGCGTCTCCGCCGAATGTCAAATCGGCGTCACTGATCGCGTACTCTGCGGTGTCTCCCGTTATGCGCATCTGGTAGCGCAGCTTCCCGGCTCCCTTGGTAAAACGCTTCGGGTCGAGCCAGCGAAGATCCGCGAACGCGACCGGCGACCCTGTAAGATCGAGACGGAACCCGGATCGATGAAAGCCAATCGTGCCATCGCCAGTGACATTGGAGCCCGGCAGTGTCATGTGAGCGCCGCGCCACCAGAGCGAATCCTTGCTCGCGTACAGCGTCCCCACGAGTGATCGAATATCGATCGACGGCGGTCGGTACGGCTCCGCGATCATTGACAGGGCACTGATCTGCACGGCCGTCGGCTCGGTTCCACGTGCAAGCGTTACGACGGGGAGCTTCGCGTCGATGTCGCGATAATCGAGTATACGCTGGTAGCCGTCCGGCACCCGTACAGTGCGCCGGCGCGCCGTCGAGTCGAGTGCCTTGGCAACTGTCGAGTCACGCTGCGCAGCTGTGAGCGTCGAGTCGGGGTGCCATGGACGGCGATAGAGAAAGCGACCATGACGAATGGTGATGTTGCTCACCTGCGGTGGAACGCTCATTTGCGTCGTGTCCTTCGGCGTCGTGCTTGGCTTGAGAAGCGACTGAAAGTTCCACCGGGCGCCAGGTCGCTTATCGAGTACCACCAACGGCGTGTCCAGCTCCAACGAGCGAATGACGACCTCGCGCCGCAGCGCGGCCATGATGCTATAGCGCACGTCGACACGCCGCGCGGCAAACACCGGATGCTTCAGGCTGTCGATCAGTTGGACGTTCGTGAGTGTTGCGCCTGTGAGCAGATTGCCACCCACCTCTCCGATCGACAGTTCTCCGATGAGACCCTGGTTTGCTCGTGACACGGCGAAGCGGCGCACGCGCTCATGTCCCCACGACGACATCGCGAGCACGAGCACGACGATGAAGCCGACGACGATTGGCCCAATAACGAACACAAGCATCGCTCGAACGATTCGACGCGCTCGGCTCGCCGTGGGCGGCGTCTGTGGCACCAAGGCGTCCGTCATCAGAACGCCTGTCCCATCGCGAAATGAACGACCAACCGCCGCCCGATCGAATGGAGCGTTCCAGTTGACGGATCAATCGGCGAATAGCGCTTCTCTCTTGCGAGGCGCACGATACGTGTGTCGCCGCCCATATCGCTGACGGCAACGACGACCGGCAGCATCTCCGCACCCACCGGCCGAAGCCCAACATCGAGACGAAGTACACCGAGCGGTGAGCGATACCGAAGCCCCGCGCCTGGTGTAATCGCACCCTTGCCATGAGCGAGTGACGCAATGCCCGCGGTGCCCACATACGCACCATCGAGGAAGAGCACGGAGCCGAGCGCCTTGAGCACCGGAAGGCGAAACTCGGCACTACCCTCCACGACACTGCTGCCGCCAATGGGCCGAGCGAACAGTTGGTCGTTCGGAACGGAGGACGGATCACATTGTCCATTGCCAATGGAGACGTCCGTGCATCCGGCGGCAATGAGCGATGTGTGTCGCGCCTGAAGCACTGTCGGGCCAAGTTCATTTTCCGCGAAGCCACGCACGGATTGCATTCCGCCGGCGTAGAAGCGCGCGCGGGGATGCAGGATGCCGTCACCGTCGCCAACGATGCCAAGGTTCGCGCGGTCGCTTGCCAGTGGATGGACGTACCCAGCGCGCCCGTGCACCGCGATCATCTTGCGCGTTTGCTCGATGCCGGCAACAACTTTCTGGGTACCGAATGACTTGTACAGCGACGCGTCGACGGCAACGCGATTGTGCGCGAACGTCGAGCCGGTCGCGGATGACGCATGCTCCGCGTCGATCACGGCCGTGTAACCGCGCGTAGGAACTTCGAGATCATCCGAGCGATCGATCCATGCGCTCACGCCGACGGGTGCCAGGCGCTGGCGATGCGTCAGCGCGTCACGCGTGGCGGCGTCGCAAATGCCGTATCCCGCACAGAAGTACACAGCGCTCCCCTGCACGCGCGTCGTCTCCATGCGGTAGTTGATGCCCAGCGGATTCCGTGGCGCCAGCTCGTGTACGAGTCCGAGCGTGGCGCCGGCGTCTTCGTCCATGACGACGTTCGCGAGCGATCGCCGTCCTGCGAATGCAGTGAGAGCAGCGGACGTACGCGCGCCGGCGATCCATGGCAGCGTCAATGTGAGCGACGCTTGATACGTGGGGCTGAGGAAGCCCTGCGGATCGTGAGACAGGTCGGACGGAAGCGAGCGCTGAAACACCCCTCGGCCGTCGAGCTGTTCGCCGAAGATGTTGCCGACGGCCGCGTGCAGTGCGAGCCATCGTCCGGCGCCGAGGTTGTTGTGTTTCACCTCGATGGCTGCCAGGCCGAACTCGATCGTGTTGAAGCCAACAGTCATCGACGCGATGTGTTGCGCCTTCTCGGTGATCGCCATCGTGATTGTCTTGACGCTGTCGCCCGCTGCTGGCGTAATGACGAGCGCGCGCGCGATGGCGGGAGATTGAAAGAGTCGGCGCTGACTCTCGACTACGGCGTCACGCGTGTAGAGGGTGCCGGGTTGCAGCAGCAGTCCCCGTCGAAGTGTTTCGTCGCTGAGATAGTTGTTGCCCTCGAATTCCACCGTGCCCACGCGGGTGATCCAGCGGGGATCGATGTCGATGCGCACGGGGACGATGTGTGATGCGCCAGGACGTGGAACGGAGGTGTCGATGCGTACGTCGCCGTAGCCCTTGTTCCACACCGCGGCGCGGAGTCGCGTGAGCGTTGTGTCGAGTGCGACGAGACTCAGTGGCTCGCCTTCGTGCAACGTCACTGCGTCCGACAGCTCGAGTGGCGAGAGCACCGGAGCGCGTTGCGCAATGCTGAGTGTCCCCACCAGCGTCGGCGGCCCTTCGACGATGCGAAACTCGACCGACGATCCACGTGAGTGCGGCGTAAGTACGGTGTCCACCACGGCTTCACGAAACCCGCGCTGCCAGTAGTAGACGCGTAGCGCGGTAATGTCTTCGCCAAGTGCGGCTGATGTCGTGCGGCGGCGATCGACGATCAGTTGTGTGCCCGTGAGCTTGCACACCGGGATGAGAAATGGCAGCCGGCATGGCGAGGGCCGCGTAAAGACGACGCGCTTGAGGTCATCAACCGATACGGCCGTTGCTCCCGGAAAGGTCACCGTGGTCACGGTGACGGAGTCGTGCGGGCCACGCGCAGGAGCTGTCGGCTGCGCGCCGCCGGGCATGGCGCGCAGCACGACGAATAACGCCGCAAAAATCAGGCGGTGGTGAAGTGCAGGCATGCAGACGGACGGAAGGTCGAGCCACGGTGGGGCGAGAACGAGCAAGAAGCGAAAAGTGGGCCGCTGCTCCAAGTGGAGCAACGGCCAAGAGTTACAGGCAAGCTCTGCCAACGACTCGCGTGCGCACCGGGCGAATTACCGGCTCACGATCGGTCGGCGACGATCATGGTGTCTGCCGCAGCCGCCTGATCTCTTCGAGTACCTCGATGTCGGCGGCGTCTTGAAGGCTCGAAGCCAATCACGCGTCGCGGGACGTCCACCTCTCGCAGCCGGTCGAGCTTCAGCTACTCTTCTGCCGCACGCACCCGCTCCTCCGGGGTGAGGAGCAAATCTCGCCGGAGTTGCGCAAGACGCGATGGATTCAGCCCGCGATTGCGCGTGCTCGCCTCGTCTCCGCGGTCACCCTGATGCGGTTGCCCATGCTGGAACATATCGTCGTCGCGTTGCAGCGGGAACGTTGTGTCCGGCCGGTCGAGTTATCGAACCCCGGCGTTCCCCAGCGCCCGCGTGCCGCCGACAATCGGAATGACGAATGATGAATGCGCGAGATCGATTGTCAGCTCGGTGCCCGCCTGCGGCCACAGTGTGAATTCGCGATCGCTCGACATGATCATCACCGCGAGTCGCTTGCCCGCGGGAACGAACTCGTCGTCCGCTTGCAGGTCGAACGTAAGATCGTAAAACTTGCCTGGCACGAGTGACTCGCCGGGCAGCTTCGAGTCATAGTTGCCGCCTTTGGTAAGCGACTTGTAGTTCTGGATGTCGGCCCAACCATGCGTGATAACGCCGGCGTGGCTCTGCGAGCCGGCACGCGTGGAGTCGTACGGCAGCATCACGAGCCACACGCTCAGGTTCGCAGCCGGCTTGCTGGACGCGATGCGCAAGGTGACGCGCGCTGTTCCCGATATGTGAACTGTATCCGTCAGCGTAGGCGTCGCATACAGCAGACGGTGCGACGACTGCTCCTCAGCGGCGTAAATGCTGCCGCTCATCGCGACGTCGTCCACGAGCTTGTCGGCTCCGCTCTTCGCGGAAGTGAACGACAGCGGCGCGATGCCAGTGCCGCCAGCGGTGGGATGGAATTCGACCGGAACGGATCCGGGCACGGGAAACGACGCGAAGGGTAGCGGCGGTAAAGCCGGGCGGAACCGCGCGCGGGCACGCGTGGCGGCCGAGGTGTCCATACCGGCGGCAGCTTGCGCCGAGAGTTGCATCGCGGTCTGCGCGGCGACGACCGATGCGGGCGCCTGCGCGCCAGCGTCCTGCACGATCCACACAGGGGCATCTTTCTCGACGTCGTTCGCGACGCCGTAGAGATAGTGGCTGAACCAGCGATTCAGCATGTCGGCAGGCGGATTGCCGCCGTGTCCGCCCTGATGCAGGTACATCGACACGGGAAGCCCGCGCGCCCTCATCTCATTGTAGATGCGCACGCTGTGCTCGGGCACGACGTTGTAGTCGTTCAACCCGTGCGCGAGCAGCACAGCGGCCTTGATGTTCTTCACGAACGGCAACAGATCGCGCGACGCCCAGAAGTCATTGATGTCGCCCGACGCGCGGTCCATACCGTTGGCACCCGCAAAGATGCCGTTCTTCCAAATGGCCTCGCAGTTCGCGCGCGCCGTCGAGTCGCCACTCGCGATGAAATCGTAAAGGACGTCAACGTCTTCACCGAGGTAGCCGCCGGGCGACCGCACGAGGCCGTTGGTGCGGTAGTAGTGATAGTACGACGTGTTCGGAGACACGGGCACAACCACCGCGAGACCCGCGACACCCGTCGTCGCCGCGGCGAGCGGCAGCGTGCCCTCGTACGACGTGCCGATCATGCCGACCTTGCCTGTGGACCACGCCGTGGCGCTGACTTCCTCGTTGCCGGTGGCGGTTGTGTATCCCTTCGTGCGCCCATTGAGCCAGTCGACGACGAACTTCATCGGCGCGCGCTCCGGATAGTCGCCGACAGTTGGACACCCTTGTGAACGCCCCGTCCCCGATGCTTCCGAGTGCACGACGGCAAATCCGCGCGGCACCCACTCGTTGACGAGGGCGTTGGAGATGCGCGTGCGCGTCGCGTTGTAGCCCGGATTGTTCATCTTGCCCCGCGCCTCTGGCGTGGCGCCGAGTTCCACTTCGACATTCCAGTTGACCTGCCCTCGCGACGTGCCCGCATAGTACGGGCTCGAGCCGTACAGGATTGGCACCTTGAGCCCTTCCGTATCTGTTTGGCGCGGGCGCGTCACGTCGACATGCACGCGATCCATCTTGCCGTCGCGATCAGTGTCGAAATCCGTCTGGACCCAGAGGTCGTAGCGTATCCAACTGGAGGAGTCCTGAAACGCAGGAACGACCTGCGCCATGCCATTCTGGAACACGGGGCCGGTCTTCGAGGTCTGCGCCGCGAGGCGCGGCCCGATGGTGAGCGTCAGGAGGGCGAGTGCGACGAGTCTCCAGTCACGGGGGGCGCTGCTGGTCATGTCATGATTCGGTGAAGGGTCAATGCGGACAAGGTGCGGGCGCGAATCTAGCGCCGGAGTGTCGACTGCGGCAGCACAGTTCGCGAAGGTCAGCGCTTATGGAGTACGTCATTTCACAGGTTGTCATCCCGCAGGAGCGAAGCGACTGTCGGGACCTGCCCCACCTTTGCTCTGTGGCGTGCTTCGGGCGCTGCGACGGTAGATCCCGACACTCGTTCGCTGCGCTCACTCTTGCGGGATGACATCGCACTGCACCTGACTGAAACACGTCTCGGGCTTCCTTCACATATTCAAACGGATATATTCCCTGCATGAACCCCGTTCAACTCATCCGGCGTCACGCTGCGTTGACGCAGAGCGAATTAGCACAGGCGGCCGGTACATCGCAGCCCACGATCGCGTCGTACGAGTCCGACCAGAAGAGCCCCACCTTTCGCACGCTTCAGCGATTGGCGCACACGTCCGGTGTGGTCATGGACGTCAGGGTCTATTCCGGTCTCACGCGCGAGGAACGGCGCTCACTGGCGTTGCATTCCGCGATTGCCGAGCGCCTCCGTGACGACCCCGTGCCCACGCTCGCGCTGGCGCGTGCGAACCTCGCCCGCATGCGAGAGCTGAATCCTGGCGCCACGCAGCTACTGCGAGAGTGGAAGGTGCTTCTCGACCGGCCGCTCGATGCCCTCCTTCCCCTGCTCACTGATCGAAGTGAGTGGGCGCGCGAGCTGCGACACGTGACGCCGTTTGGAGGGGTGCTCACGACCCGCGAACGAACGGCAGTCTATCGTGCTTTCGCACAGGACGCGGAATCCTCGAAATGAACCGAGAACAGTTCGAGCACACGATACGAGCCGCAGGCGCAGTGCTCGGCGTCAGCGATATTCTCGTGATCGGCAGCCAGGCACTGCACGCAAGTGTCGCTGGTAGCCTTCCGGACGAGGCATCGCGCTCGGTCGAGGTCGACGTTGCGGTTTTCGAAGACACGAATTCGCGCGGTGCGGACCTCATCGACGGTTCCATCGGCGAGGCGTCGATGTTTCATTCGACCTTCGGCTATTACGCGCACGGTGTAGCAGAGACAACGGCGGTCCTGCC
Organism: bacterium; assembly: GCA_040005935.1. Lineage (GTDB taxonomy): Bacteria > Gemmatimonadota > Gemmatimonadetes > Gemmatimonadales > Gemmatimonadaceae > AG11. The sequence continues at coordinate 7,895 of JBDTXZ010000080.1, forward strand.
GACGCGATGGCGCGAACGCTTAGTGCGATTCGAGACGCCGGCGACCAGCGGTGTCACCGCATGGTGCCTGGAACCGCATGACCTCTGGATATCCAAGGTCATTGCGGGACGCGACAAAGACCTCGAGTTCTGCAGTGCCCTCCTCAGGATCAGGATCGTGGAGCGCGAAGAGCTGTCGCGGCGTCTCGTTAGCGTCGACTCGATGGACGATCGACTCCGAACCCTCGTGCAGGCGCGCATCGATCGACCGTGAACAGCACCGGGCGTCAGCAAAAAAACGAGGAGCCGCTAAGCCACTAGCGGCTCCTCGATCAAACCCATCAGCCGAAACGACTAGTAGCGGTAGTGATCCGGCTTGTACGGTCCGTCCACCGGCACGCCGATGTACGCCGCCTGCTCCGGCGACAACTTCGTCAGCTTCACGCCAAGCTTGTCGAGGTGCAGACGGGCCACCTTTTCATCGAGATGCTTGGGCAGCGTGTACACCTTCTTCTCCAGCTTGTCCGCATTGTTGTGCAACTCGAGCTGCGCCATCACCTGATTCGTGAACGATGCCGACATTACGAAGCTCGGATGTCCCGTCGCGCAGCCAAGGTTCAGCAAGCGACCCTCGGCAAGAATCATCACCGAGTGGCCGTCCGGGAACACGAACTCGTCGTACTGCGGCTTGATGTTGATGCGCGTGATGCCCTTCTTCTTCAAGCCCGCCATGTCGATCTCGTTATCGAAGTGGCCGATGTTTCCGACGATGGCCTTGTCCTTCATCTTCGCCATGTGATCCACGGTGATGATGTCCTTGTTACCCGTGGCCGTAATGAAGATGTCGGCCGTCGCGAGGACCTCATCGAGCGTCGTCACCTGGTAGCCTTCCATCGCCGCTTGCAGCGCGCAGATAGGATCGATCTCGGTGATGATGACGCGTGCGCCCTGCCCGCGCAGCGACTGGGCGCATCCCTTACCGACGTCTCCATACCCAAAGATCACCGCAACCTTACCCGCGAGCATCACATCGCTCGCGCGCAGAATGCCGTCCGTCAGCGAGTGCCGGCAGCCGTACAAGTTGTC
>JBDTXZ010000081.1:0-8953 GCA_040005935.1 bacterium
CTGTCATCCCGCACTCGCGAAGCGAGTGTCGGGATCTTGCATTCTTGCGCCTGTGCGTGGGGCTCGCTCGTGGAGAATAGATCCCGACACACGCTCGCGGAGCTCGCTCGTGCGGGATGACATTGTTGTGCGCCTGCTGCTGGTGCTTCTATTAGTGGCAGCGGCCGCGCGCCCCGCCAATGCTCAAAAAAGCGCGGCCCGCTGGCAGTGCATCGGATCGCAGGATTATCTGATGCCATGATCTATTACTCCATTCCGCTCAGCCGATATCCCGAGACATACAGCGGAAATCCCTTGTGCTACGTGGGCCTCCCGGCGCAGAAGAACTACAATGCCACCTACCTCATGGGCGTGTATGGAGACGACGGGAACGCAAAGCAATTCAAGGACGCGCGCAAAGGCGGGAAAAAAGCTCGAGCGTGCGCTTCGAGTCCGCCAACGATCTTGCGCTCGACGCGATTGCCGACTCCATCGCGGCAATGCCAGTAGACGCCTTCATCGCCATGTACGAGCGTTCTCGGACACCTTCGCAGCGCAAGTCACGGAAGAAAACGCCCGCCAAATCTGTGAAGCCGCGAAAGACGTGACGCCGTCTATTACTCAACCGTACCGATTCATGCTTTCTTCCATTCGTGGCCGCGTCATCACGCCATTTGCCTTTGCCCTCCTGGCAATCACGCCATCACGCGTCACAGCACAAGGTGCCGTACCAGACGGCCAACCGGTCGTGGGCATATCGTGCGATGCGATGGAAGGCCAACGCCTCCATAGCCACCAGCATATCGCAATTTTCGATCACGGAAAGGCGGTGCTGGTTCCAGAGAACGTGGGCCAACCAGCTGGCAAACGATGTCTCTACTGGTTGCACACGCATACCCCGGACGGAATCATCCACATCGAAGCGCCACAGAATCGATCATTCACACTCGGCGACTTCTTCGCCGTCTGGGGCCAGCCGCTCGGAACGACACTCGTTGCGTCTGCGCACACCGCAAAGCGCGAGAAGACCAAAGTGTGGGTCAACGGAAAACCGTTCAGGCGCGATCCCCGTTCGATTCTGCTCGTCGCGCATGCCGACATCGTCATTCAGGTGGGTCCGCCATTCACCAAGCCAGCGCTTTTCACCGCGTGGAACGGGCAGTAGGTCATGCGTCGCATCCTTGTCCTCATCGCGTTCGCGTTCGCCGGCTGTAACAACGATGCAGGCAAGCCCGCCGTGTCGTCGCCTGCGGCGGCGAGCACTGTCGCCGGCACGAAGATCGCCGCGCCGCGCACCGGCCCTGCAGGCGAATGGGGAATTCCTGCGGGCGACTACTCGTCGTCGCGCTACAGCGATCTGGATCAAATCACCACAACCAACGCAAAGAATCTGCACGCCGCGTGGACATTCTCGACTGGCGTGCTGCGCGGTCATGAGGGACAACCACTCGTCATTGGCAACACGATGTACGTCGTCACGCCGTATCCAAACGTATCGTACGCACTCGATCTGGCTGCCGAGGGGCAACCTCTAAAATGGAAGGTACGTCCAGAGAATTCGCAGACCGCCGTTGGTCTCGCCTGCTGCGACGTCGTCAACCGAGGCGCTGCGTACGCCGACGGTAAGATCTTTTACAACCTGCTCGACGGACACACCGTCGCGGTGGACGTTGCGAGCGGACAACTGCTGTGGCGCACGCAGATGGGAAATCTTGCCAAGGGCGAGACGATGACGATGGCGCCGCTCTACGTAAAAGGAAAAGTGATCGTCGGCTCGAGCGGCGGCGAAATGGGAGTACGAGGGTGGATCGCTGCCATTGATGCCACGTCGGGGAAGGAAGTATGGCGGGCGTACAACATCGGTCCCGATGCAGACATCAAGGTCGGCCCGCGCTTCAAGCCGTTTTACGGCGCAGCCGACAAATCGCCGAATCAGGGTGCAACGAGTTGGCCGACGACAACGTGGCAACAAGGTGGGGCCACCGTGTGGGGTTGGCTCTCGTATGATCCGGAACTCAACCTCGTGTATCACGGCACGTCCAATCCCGGACCATGGAACAGGAAGCAGCGTCCGGGCGACAACAAGTGGAGCGCCGCGATCATCGCACGAGATGCCGACACCGGCGACATGATCTGGGCCTTCCAGCCAACGCCGCATGACGTCTGGGACTACGATGCCGTAAACGAGAACATCCTCGTGGACCTGCCAATCGCCGGCAAAACGCGTAAAGCGCTGGTACACTTCGACCGCAATGGATTCGCCTACACGATGGATCGCGCCACGGGAGAAGTCATCCTCGCGAAACCATATGTGCCGATGAACTGGTCCACGGGCGTGGACCTCGCGACGGGACGCCCGCAATTGAATGCCGAGAAGGTGCCGTTCCAGGGGAAGAAGGTGTCGTTCATTTGTCCGAGCCTCGAGGGCGGTAAGAATCAACAGCCCGCCGCATTCTCGCCGGCAACTGGTCTCTTCTATGTACCGACGAACAATCTCTGCATGGACTTCGAGGCGCGCGAAGTCTCATACATTCCCGGCACGCCCTACATCGGCGGCAACGCTCCGGAAGTCGCTGGCCCCGGTGGGTATCGCGGTGAGTTCATCGCGTGGGACGCCACCACGGGCAAGAAAGTGTGGGGCATCAAGGAACCGTATCCCGTGTGGGGCGGCGCACTCGCAACCAAGGGCGACGTCGTGTTCTACGGCACGCTCGACGGATGGTTCAAGGCCGCGGACGCGCGAACGGGCGCCGTGCTCTGGAAGTTCAAGGTGGGTTCCGGCGTCGTTGGCAATCCTATCGCCTACCTCGGTCCGGACGGCAAGCAGTACATCGCGATCTACGCCGGTATTGGCGGTGACATGGGTCTGCTCATCGCGGGTGATGTCGCGGCCAATCTTCCGTACGACGTACGCGAACGCGGATCCACATTGCCCGATCTCGCGCGATGGACAAGTTGGGGAGGAATGCTCTTTGTGTTTTCGTTGTGAGTCGGTGAATTCAAGCAGTGACGTAGCCGCCGTGATATGTCATCCCGCATGAGCAACGCGAATGTCGGGATCTACTCACTTTCCGCGATTCGATGCGCACCGGATGGCGCGGCAGGTGCCACCACGCTAATGCCCTACTCGGAGGGCTCATGATACGACAGCCTCAATTCGCCTGCGCGGCGCTGCTCGTGATGACGTTCACGTTAGAAGGTTGCGCGCGCGACTCGCGCGCGGAAGAGCCTCCGCGCACTGCGCAGCAGGCGCCGCCCCAGAGTGCGCAGGATCTCGCGGGACGCTTCGTGTCGCACGAGGAGCACATCCAGCCCGGCATGGTGAAGCCCTTCGCCGGCCTGCAACTGAAGAACCCGCATGAGGGTGACGCGAAGGCCATCGAGACGGGCGGGAAGTTGTTCGTCTCCTACAACTGCATCGATTGTCACGGCGCAGATGGCAGCGGCGCAATGGGGCCCAGTCTCGCCGACGGGCGCTGGCACTTTGGCGGTAGCTCGAGCGAGGTCTTCGAATCGATCTATCAGGGCCGGCCAGAGGGAATGCCGGCGTGGGGCAGCCTGATTTCCGAGGATCAGGTGTGGTTGTTGGTGAGTTACGTGCGCTCACTTCAGGTGAGCAAGAACGTCACAACGGAAAACTTCGCCGGCAAGACGGTCGAGCGAACGGGCCACTAAGTCTCTCGCTGCGTTGTTCATTGTGCGACGATGCTTTTGTGTCCCTGTCGAAAGATCCGCGCAAACCCGCCCAACCCGCGTTAAATCCGCGTTGCAATTAGTTCAACGCCTTTCCCAACGCGTGGCTCAAGTACGTTGGGCGGATTGCTAACGCGGATGTTCGCGGATCTTGCGGATCGACACGGATTGCATCGCTCCCGTGATCGAATGGCGGGCTCCGCGGCTGTCATTCCGAGGCGCAATGGCGAACTAGAACGAAAACCGCATCCCCGCGCTGAGCGCAAAGCTGTGCGTCGTCGCGGAGTTGATGTCGAACGACGTCGCTTCCTGGAAGTCAAACTTCCCGATGTAATCCTTCGCCATCAGGCTCAGCCCAATTCCTCGGCCGAGTGCGATGTCAGCACCCACGCCAACATTGCCGGCGAGATTCGTTGACGTCGTGGACACGATGGACTCCGTGATGTTGTAGTGCATCCCGCCCACGCCAGCCTGCAAGAAGGGCGAAAACGTCGCGCCGTACGCAGATGTCACCGGGATGTCGAGCTGCAATCCCATGTCGTACAGCACCAGCGAGCTTTGTGCGACCGACACGCCGCCAAGGAACGGAATCCCGACCTTAATGTTGCTGCTCGATCTCGCCAGGTTACCAATGAGCGACACATTGGGCGCGATCTTCATCCCAAGCTGCGCGCCGTAGATCGGCGCGGGCGCGTTGGTCAACGACGTGCCGAGCGGGCCGCTCAGGAAGTCGCCGAAGATCATGTAACCGGCGTAAGGCGTGACGTCGAACAACGTGCTGGTCGCGGTGGTCATGCCCCCAGAACGCCCCGGTGAACGCGACTGCGCCTGCGACGTTGCTGGTAAAAGGATGAGTGCGCTGACCGCCAAGCCAGCGAGTGCGAACGATGCAATGCGCATTGAAGTCTCCGAAGTGAGGCGCCACAGGAAGAAACGCGGGCGTACCACTCGACAAGGCATGCGCGATACCACGAGTCATCGGGGTGAGTGCGTGTCGCTAACTATATACCATTGAATGAGTTAGATATTGCATTCGCGCGCTCACCCAAACTGCCGCTGTCCATCTAATAGGACGATTGCGTCCACTTAGTGGCGCTGCTCATTCCGGCAAAACAGGCTCATGTTCAAATGTTTGTCACGACCATTGCATCACACACCATGGAGGAAAAAGACGTTCCAACCCACCCGATCATGGTGACCGTTGTTTGCGATCAGTCTCATTTTGATGTTCCCAAGGGTTCCGACACACGCCGAAGCCCTTCTTTTTTTCGGGTTGGTCTTCACGCTGGTTTTGTGGGTTGGATCATCGTCGCTCGTCGTCGTCAACCGCATTCTCTACGAACAGGGCCAGCGCAGGCTCGTCGACATCGCGCGCCAACTCACCGATCCATCCCTCGCATCGCTCCCGCCCCTCGAGCGCTCTCCCGCAATTCGCGCGATGCTCTCGCGCAAATCGAGGCGGCAGGTGTATCGCATGATCGTCAGTACCTCGTTCCCCATCTGGGTCACGGAGATTTGCTCCGCCTACGCACTCGCCCGGTGGGGACTACCGCGCATCGTCTCGGACGCCTCGCCGGCGCGCGGACGTCGCAAATGGACGCGCATCTCCGCGCTGTTCGCGCTCGGCCACCTTCGCGTTGCAGAGGCGTATGATCTGCTCGAAGCGGCCGTTTTCGACACCGATCCCGACGTCGCCAGCGCAGCGTCCGTCGTACTCCACCGACTCGGCGATCGGCGCGCAGCGGAAATCCTCATCGCTGCGCTTCAGGCGCGATCATACTCTCCATCGCGCCTCGCAACGCAACTGGATGAATTCCCAGTCCCAATCGATGATTTGCTGCGCCCGTTGCTCAACTCACCAGTGGTCGACGCGCGCTATTGGGCCGTATCGCTCTTGTTCAGGTATCCGGGCGGGATGGAGTTGGTGAACGAAGTGGCCGCGCTCACCAACGATGCGCATCCGACAGTTCGTAAAGCCGCCGTGTTGACGCTTGGCGCCATGGACGGGAAGCGCGCGATTCCCGTCGCGCTGCGACTGCTCAACGATCACACGCCATTCGTTCGCACGGCGGCCATCCGTGCGTTGTCGCAACGCGGCGCGCTCGACGAGAATACCGAATCGCGTCGCACGCTTGCCGCACACATCACGTCGTCGTTGGCCGACACGGCGTGGGAAGTTCGGTTGGCCGCCAAGGAAGCATTGGTCGCGTTTGGCCCTGGTGTGTGGCGCGAAGTGGCGGAGATGCTCGATTCGTCCGACACGTTCGCTCGCAACAGTGCTGCCGAGGTGTTGCAGAATCTCGGTCTTATCGACCGCACGATAGAAGAATTTGGACGAGGCGCTCGACCAAGCGCCGAACTATTGGACGTATTGGGGCGCGCGTTCCGCGAAGGCGGACCGGCAATGGTCGACGCCGCGATTGCACGATCGAACCCGGACCTCCACCCCGTTGTTGAGAGCCTCATGACGCGCCTGCAGTTCGTAGCCTCCACGTCCGAGTGATCGCCGCGCACGTACTCGCCGAGAGAATCGTAAGTTGGTCGATCGTGGTGATGGGCATCTACACCGCGCTGTTCACCCTGGTCGTGCTCGCGATGTTCGTCGTCGCCATTATCGAAAGCTCATTTCGGCGCCGCCAGGACGGCGTCGAGGACTACGACGCCGTACTCGGCTCGCGGTACACGAGGCCAGTCTCCTTCATTGCGCCGGCGTTCAACGAAGCGGCGATGGTCGTGCCCGCGACACGTTCGCTCCTCGCACAGGCGTATCCCGAGTTCGAGGTCATCATCGTTGACGATGGGTCGACAGATGAAACGCTCGCCGTGCTCATCGCGGCGTTCGATCTGGAGCCGAGGAAGGTGTTTTATCGGCAGACGCTGAATGCCAACCCAGTGCGGATGGTGTACCGTAGCCGCACCGATCCGCGGTTGATCGTTGTATCGAAGGAGAACGGTGGCAAGGCGGATGCGCTGAACTGCGGAGTGAACTTCGCACGCTATCCATATCTGTGCTGCGCAGATGGCGATACGATGTTCGCTGGCGACGCACTGCTCAAGGCAATGGCGCTGGTCGTAAAGGATCCAGGCCGCATCGTCGGCGTGACAAGCCTGTTCGGCATCAGCCTCGAACCAGAGGTCCTGCGTGCGTCACCGCACGCTGCGCGGAAAACAAACTTCCATCTGCTCGCAGACTTTCAGCATCTCGACTTGATGCGTTCGTTCGTCGCGTACCGCGCCGCATGGAGTCGGCTCGAGTGCATGCTGTGCATCTCCGGCGCGTTCGGCATCTGGCGGCGCGACGTCATTCTCGAAATGGACGGATTCTCAAGGAAGTTTACCTGCGAAGACATCGAGATGACGTTTCGCATTCACGAGAAATTTCTTCGGGAAAAGCGCCCATACCGCATCATCTCGTTGCCAAAAATGGTCGCGTATACGGAAGGTCCGAACAGCATTCGGAGCTTGATCAGCCAGCGCGCGCGTTGGCAACGCGTAACGCTCGAGACGATCTGGCACTACAAGGTCATGTTCGGGCGGCCGAGTTACGGCACGGTGGGAATGATCGGTGTTCCGTACTACTGGGTGTTCGAGTGTCTCGCGCCGCTGATGCAGGCTTTTTCTGTGCTCACGCTTTTGCTGGCGATAGCGTTTGGCATGCTTGACTGGCCCGCCTATCTCTCCTTCGTTGGCATGATGGTCTTCGTGACCGCCATTCCCACTACGCTTGCGCTGTCGCTGCACGACGTCGCGTTCAGGGACTATCGCTTGAGCGCCTTGATCCGAATGCTGGTGCTCGGCCCACTCGACATCATCCTGTATCGGCCAATCGTCTTGTATGCTGGCTTGCGCGGTTGGTGGGAGTTTCTACGTAAGGAGAAGGGATGGAACAAGTTCGACCGTAACGAACGGCGTACGCCTGTGGATGCGGTGGGCACATGAAGCGTCAGTGTCGTGCGGTGTGCCGGGCAGCGATTGCGATGCTTCTCCTCGTTGGTGCGTCGCCAATCGCACGCGCGCAGACGACAGACCCGGTGGCACATGCGCGGGCGTTAGCGCGTAATCGCGACTTTGACGGCGCGCGCCGCGAGCTACGCGACCTTCTCGTGCGACAGCCGGAGAACGGCGATGCCATGGAAGCACTTGCGTATGTCGAGCTCTGGTCGGGTCATCCGTCTCGCGCGGATCGTCTCACTGCCGACTGGCTTGCGTCGCACCCGAATGACGTGGAGCTGCTGGTGGCGAGGGCGCGATCCCTTCGCCAATTGAATCGCAAACCGGAAGCACTACGCGCTGTCGAACGTGCGGGAGTGATGGCGCCCATTCGCGCCGACATCGTCGCACTCCGGGATCTGCTCCGTCACGACGTCCGCGGTACGGAGGCGACGGTCGCAATCGACTACGAGAGCTGGGCGGATCATCGTGATCCGTTACGCGAGTCGCATGCGGCGATTCGTCAGAATACGGACGCCGGCGCGGTCATTGCTCGAGTGTCGCACGCCGCGAGGTTCGGGCTGCGAGACGACAAGTACGAACTCGAAGCCTACCCCACGCTCGGACGTGGCTACGCGACACTCGGCGCCAGCTACTCGCCAAATGCGATATTGTATCCGCGCTCGAGTGTGACAACCGAACTGTCCGCGAGTTTTCCACTCCGGCTCGAAGGGTCACTGGGTTACCGTCGCTTGAATTTTGCCAACGCGGTGAACGTCTTCACGGCTTCCGTCGGCGCGTATGAGCGCGACTATCTATTTGGCGTCCATGTGAATCACGTCGACGGTGGCTCGTCGGGGAATTCCGTCTTGCTGTCGGCCCGCCGGTTCTTTACCGATGAGCGACAATCGGTGAGTGTGCAGCTCGCCACTGGTTCGATCCGCGAGGACATTCGAACAACGGCGGATATTGGCGCGCGTTCGAGCCGCTCTATTGGCGCCGAGGGGGCGTTTGTTGTGTGGTCACACGTGATTCTGACGTTGCGCGCTGGAGTCGGTCGTGATGATGTGGCGAGTACGGGGCCGGTTCAGCGCGTGTGGGGCGGGGTAGGGACGGGCGTGCGCTTTTAAGGGTGAGCGGTGAACGGTGAACGGTGAACGGTGAACAGTAGGCCGGATAAGGATCCGGATCGGGGAGCAGGAGCGGGTGCACAAGTGTCATACTGAGCGAGCGTAGCGAGTCGAAGGATCTGCACGTCCGGCAGGTGACAGCAGCGTAGTGTGCGTCGCGAGCAATATTTTGTCGTCCTGAGCCGCAAGCGAAGGACCTGCACATGATGTTGCACGCTTCG
>JBDTXZ010000082.1:0-8946 GCA_040005935.1 bacterium
ACCGTGATCTTCTGCTCGGGCACCCATCCGCCTGGATGCTTGTCGTCGAGCGTGCGCCGAGTAGCCGCGGCGTAGATACCGATGAGCGGCGTTGGTGGGGCGACGAACCAATCGCTACCGAAGGCGAGCGTCGCGCCATGATCGAGCAATGACTTGAACGCGTAGGTGCCTTTCGCGCGGGTGGGCCCGATGACCTTGTCGGCCCATCGCCCGTCGTCGATGGCGTGATAGGGTTGCATGCTCGCGATGACGCCAAGTTGCCCAAAGCGCCCGACGTCGGATGGGGCGATGTGCTGCGCGTGCTCGATACGAAAGCGCCGGTCGCGAGCACCGTTGGTGCGAGCGACGAGCTCATAGATGTCGAGCTGCGTACGAATCGCGCGATCGCCAATGGCGTGCACGATCACCTGCAGCCCAGCCTTGTCAGCGCCGTCTGTCCACTCGCGCAGGTGTTCCTGCGTATTCACGAGTAGGCCGCGATCGTTCGCAACGTCGGTAAATGGCTCGAGCATGGCAGCTGTGTGCGAGCCCAACGATCCATCGACATATCCCTTAAGTCCGCCGATGTGAAGCCAGAGATCGCCACGGCCGTGTGCTGTAACCTCATCTCGCAGGCGCGCCCACGAGGATAGGGGCACCGCGGCCGATATGCGCGTTCGAAGTGCACCGGCGTCGTTCGCGCGGCGGAACACGGCCAAGTCTGCCCACGTGCCCATGTGATGCACGCTCGTCACCCCGCGTTCCGCGACATACGCCATCGCGGCGTCAAGCGCCCGAAGATTCATCTCCATGCTGGGATCGGGGATGGCACTCGACATCAGGTCCTGCGCGTTGTCCTTGAGAACGCCTGTTGGATCGCCAGCGGCATCTCTGACGATGGTACCGCCCGATACCTCCTTGCTGTCACGCGTGATCTTCGCGGCAGATAGCGCGAGCGAGTTCGCGAGATTCATGTGGCCGTCCAGCCGATTGATCCACACCGGATTATTCGGCGTGACGGAATCAATCCACGATCGCTCGGGGAGCTCGCCGCCCCAATTCGTATGATCCCAATCGCCGTTGAGGATCCATGTGCCGGCCGGGACTGTTGTCGCGAAGGCCTTGATGCGACGAATGAACTCCGCCTTGCTTGGCGCATCGCGTAGCTGCACCGAGGCGAGCGCAAAACCTCCGTCCAGAAAGTGCACGTGCGAGTCGATGAAGCCGGGCGTCACCATCATCCCTTTTGCGTCAAGCGACCTGACTGAGGGGCCGGCGCGCTTTTTTACCTCAGCGCTCGAGCCCACTAGTTCGATGCGTTCGCCGCGCACGAGCACCGCGTCTGCCCACGGACGGCGTGTGTCGCCTGTCCACACACGTGCGTTGACGATGGCGAGCGCGACAACGGGTGCCGGGGCGGGAGGAAGTGATTGTGTCATCATGCGTGGAGACTGCGATGAAGTGTCCCTCTCCGGAAGAGGTGTCTCCACGCTGGCGTGCGATGCTTGACGGATAGGCGCGCGGTCGTCACCGTTCATTCGAGTGGGGAGTAGCCGGCCAGCGCGAATGCGCTGGAGCAGCCGATCGTCAAGACGGAGCGCGTACGCGCTTCCGGTCGGCTGAAGGGCACGCGGGTAATGCCTTGGGCGAGACCACTACGACACCAAGCGTGCCGTAGTGGCTCGCCTTGTCGTTTTTCAGGCCTCTGCACCGCACCGCATGATTGCCACCAACATCTGGTTCTGGGTCGGGTTCATCGCCTTCGTCCTGGCGATGCTCTCGCTCGACCTCGGCGTATTCAACCGCACGCCACATGTCGTCAGCGCGAAGGAGGCGCTGAGCTGGACCGCGGTGTGGGTCGGTCTCGCGCTGGTATTTGCCTGCGGGCTCGCGGTGTTCGCCGACAAGCAATCGGCGCTGACGTTCCTGACTGGGTACGTCATCGAAGAGTCGCTCAGCGTCGACAACATTTTCGTTATCGTGTTGATCTTCCAGTACTTCGCCGTGCCGGCGCAGTACCAGCACCGCGTATTGTTCTGGGGTATCCTTGGCGCGCTGGTCATGCGAGGCCTGTTCATTGGCGTCGGCACCGCGTTGCTCGCACGCTTCGAATGGATCATCTACATCTTCGGTGCGTTGCTCGTGGTCACTGGCGTCCGGATGGCGTTCAAGCAGGACGAAGAGTTCGACGGCGAGCAGAATCCCGTCGTGAGGTTCGTGCGGCGCTTTCTCCCCGTTACGTCGGACTATCGTGGCAAACACTTCGCCATTGTCGAGAATGGGCGGCGCTACGCGACACCACTGCTGTTGGTCCTCGTGCTCGTCGAGGCGACGGACCTCATTTTCGCAATTGATTCGATACCGGCGATCTTTGGTATCACGCGAGATCCGTTTCTCGTCTTTACGTCGAACATCTTTGCCATCCTCGGACTGCGCTCGCTGTTTTTCCTGCTCGCGAGCGTGGTGACGAAATTCCATCTGCTGAAGTACGGCCTTGCCGTGATCCTGACCTTCGTGGGGGCGAAGATGTTGCTGGAGCACTGGATTCACATCCCGATATTGGTGTCGCTCGGGATTGTGATCAGCGTGCTCGCGGCGTCAATCGGGGCCTCGTTGCTGTGGCCCCAGCCGCTTGCGTCCGAGGGAAAGACAGGATCAATGTTTGGCCGGTAGCGTGGACCGGGAGTAGACGCTCGCAGGTCCGTAGCCGCCTCAGCGCTTTTCGACGGCGTCTCGCACGTCGAGCAGGATTTCGAAGTAGAGTTGTTCGCGACGATAGGCGAAGTCGAGCGACGCCAGCTGGGAATCATCTCCCGTAAGCTTCGCGCGCTCGAACGCTTCGCGATACATGTCGTCGAGGTTGCCGAGGATGCGATCGCGGGAGCGGGACATGCTGACCTGTTGGATGGCTTGTGAAGTGAGGCGCGGAGGCTCGCCTCCGGCTTTCTCGAGCTGTTCCTCGGTCGGGTCGAGCAGATAACGCTGCGCGGCCTCGAGGAGATTGCGTCGGGACGGGAGATTTTTCATTTGCGACGGGAACAGATCTTCGCGCGCGACGACTACCAGTGCGTGTACTGCGGCGAGCGATTCGAGCCGGACGCGCTCACCGTGGACCACGTCCAGCCGCGAACGCGCGGCGGTGACCGCTCTGGGGGCAACTTAGTGACGGCGTGTGGGGGGTGCAACGCTCGCAAGGGTGCTTTGCGTCTCTCGGATTTTCTTCATGCCGATTCCGTTGCTCGCGAGCATTTCTTCGTGCTCGCCGCCCGGCGCGTGTGGCCGCGCATTCTCCGAACCGTCGAGGACGATCTCGCGCGGCTGGAGGCTTCCCGCACGCGCGGCAAAGGCTAGCGCAGTTCCGAGTTCAGCTCCCGGGCTGTGCAAGCCGGTGGAATACCGCGTCGTCCACCACACGGCCATCTCGCAAGTGTTCAACGACGATGCGCTCGAGTAGTTCCGGTGTGACGGCAGCGTACCATACTCCTTCCGGATACACCACGACGATGGGCCCACCGGCACAGACGCCCAGACAGGGCGTCTCACCGCGCTTCACTCGGCGGGGGCCGAAGAGCAGCCCTTCGCGCTGGAGCAGTCGCGCGAGTTCGGCATACAGCATTCGTCCTTCCCTGTTCGGCGAGCAAAAGCTGCCGACGCACACCAGAACGTGGCGTGCGTACGGATCCATTTGCGCGGAGAATGTCGGCGGATTTCGTGTCACGGGCGCGGAGCGTGTGTCACGCAAAGTTTAGCGAGGGTGAAGCAGCAAGGTGCAGATCCTTCGACTTCGCTCAGGATGACACGACTCGGCTCAGGATGACACGACTCGGCTCAGGATGACAAACGGTTGACCGTTCAGTGTTCACCGGTCACAGTTCACCCCATGACACAACCCGTGTCCTACCACTTCGATACAATTGCCGCGGAGAATCCCGTCGGCGCTCCGGTGCTGTGCCTGCCGGGGCTTTTTGCCGGAAGCTGGGTGTTCGAGCGACTGCTCCCGCTTATCGCAAAGCGCGGCTATCCCGCGCACGCGATGTCGTATCGCGGACATCCCCCGCTTGCTCCGTTGAGTTCGATTGGCGAGCAATCGATCATGGATTTCGTGGGCGATGCGAGCGCCGCGGCCGAATCGCTCGATCGCCCGATCGTCATTGCGCACTCCCTGGGCGGACTCGTTGCGCAGCTGCTTGCGCAGCGCAACCTGGTGCGTGCCGTGGTGCTCGTGTCCCCAGCGCCACCGCGCGGGATCAATGTGCTGAGCCCCGCGATCCTCGCGCGTATGGCGCAGTATCTCCCAGCCCTGCTCCTCTCGCGTGCGTTCCTTCCGACGAACGCGCACCTCGACGCGCTCGTGTTGAATCGCCTTCCGGTCGCCGACCGTGCCGCCGTTCGTGACCGGTTCGTCCCCGACAGCGGGCGCGCGGCGCGTGAGATCGCGTTGGGCGTGCACGACATTCCGCCAAGTGCGATACGCGTTCCATTGCTCGTCGTTGGTTCCGAGCACGATGGCTTCATTCCCCTCGGCGTTGCGCGTCGTGTGGCGGCCAGATACGGCGCACCGCTTCACATCGCGCAGGGACACGGTCACTTTCTTTTTTCCGAACCGGGTTGGGAATCCGAGGCGACATTCATTCTCGATTGGATCGACGGCCTGCCCAGCGCTGTCCGTGATCCCGCAGCCAATGTTCGTGTGTATTCTGCGAGCGAGAACCTCACGACGGATGCACGGGTTAGTCCGGCACCGAATCACCGTCCAGCAACAGGGCAATCATGACCGACCAGGAAATCGCCGCGAAGCAGTACGCGCATCCCGAGGCGCTCGCGAGCACAGAGTGGCTTTCCCAGCATCTCGATGATCCGACCGTGCGAGTTCTGGAAAGCGATGAAGACGTACTGCTTTACGAAGTCGGGCACATTCCCGGCGCGCTCAAGATCGATTGGCACGCCGACCTGAACGATCCTGTGCAACGCGACTACATCTCGCGCGACGCGTTCGAGGCGCTGGCGCGGCGGCTCGGAATCGATGAGTCGACGACGGTGGTGTTTTACGGCGACAAGAACAACTGGTGGGCGACGTACGCGTTGTGGGTTTTTCAGCTATTCGGATTCAACACTGCGCGCATACTGGACGGCGGGCGCGCAAAGTGGGAAGCGGAAGGCCGCGAGATGACGACCGACGTGCGCGCTGTGGCGCCCTCGCGGTACGAGGCCGCCGAACGCGACGACGAGCCGATTCGCGCCTTCATGAGCGACGTGCGGAAGCACATCGATGCGAAGGGTAAGCTGATTGACGTTCGCTCCCCGGACGAATACTCGGGAAAGAAGCTGCATATGCCAGAGTATCCGCAGGAGGGCGCGATGCGCGGCGGCCACATTCCCGGCGCGAAGAGCGTTCCCTGGGCTCGCGCTGCAAACGCGGACAGCACGTTCAAGAGCGCGGACGAGCTTCGTGCGATTTACGAGGGTGAGGCTGGCCTCGCCAAAGGCGATGACGTGGTGGCGTACTGCCGAATTGGCGAACGGTCGTCGCACACGTGGTTCGTGCTCACCTACCTGCTTGGCTACGACACGGTCCGAAACTACGACGGCAGCTGGACGGAGTGGGGCAACGCGGTGCGAGCGCCAATCGAGAAATGACCCATTCGGTGCAGATCGTACGCGCGGTGTGGGAGGGAGAACACCGCTTCGATACGGGGAGAGTCGGTGGGCCAACCGCGCGCATCGACGGCGAAGGCGAAACAGGACAGACGCCGCCAGATGCACTCTTGAGTGCCTTGGCCACCTGTTCCGGCGTGGACGTAGTGGACATCCTGGGCAAGCGGCGGACGCCTGTGGAGAAGCTGACCATCGACATGACGTTCAGGCGGCGGACGGCACAGCCGCGCCGCTTTGAACACATCGTGATGACGTATTACATCGATGGCGTGGGCATCGAGCGCGTACACGCAGAGCGCGCAGTGCATCTCGCCTTCGAGAAATACTGTACCGTGGCGGCCTCACTGGCGCCGGACATCGTCGTCGAGATGGTGGTGGTGTTGAACGGCGTTACCGGCGACCTCGTTCAACTACCGCCCTATTTGCCAAAGGCTGGTGTGTAAGAGCGATCAATTACTCTGGTGCGAATGCAAAAAAGGACCTGCACGGCGCAACGGCACGTGCAGGTCCTTCGCTTTGCTCGGGACCACAGACGTCAGGACCGTTCGCGACGCACCTTGTTCCAGCAACCGCAGCCCTGCCCCTTCAGCTTCTCCGCCAGCTTCGTGCGCAGCCCGTCCGGCGCGCCGATCTGTTCTCGCAGCTTCGCGAGGGTATCGAGGAAGCATTCCTGATAGCCCTCGTACTCCCTGCACTGCGCACATCCCGCAATGTGTGCCCGCAACCGCTCGGCGCCGCGGGGAGTCAATTCGTCATCGAGATAGTCCCAGAGATGCCGTAGCACGTCCACGCAGTTGGACGAAAGGCCGAGGCCCTCGAGCTGCGTGCGGGCCGGGGCGCTCATCGCGTGCCTGCTGTCTGCGCCGTGACGAAGCCAAGATCTTCGGCCACCGTCAGCAACTTTTCCTGAAGCAGCCTGCGTCCGCGAAACAGACGCGAGCGCACCGTACCAATTGGCACACCCATCACCTGCGCAGCTGTCTCGTACGTCAAGTCTTCGACATCCACAAGGATCACCGCAGAGCGAAACGGTTCCGCGAGATCGTCGAGCGCGTCGCGAAGCGCCGGCGCAAGATCGAGCGTCGCGAAGAGTGAGTCGTAACCACGTTCACGCGCCGCCGCATACACCGAGCCCGCCGCAACGGCGTCTTGCTCGCCATCCTCGAGATCGACGGTGGGGCGCTGACGTTCGCGCGAGCGAAGAAAGACGTTGCGACAAATCGTGAACAGCCACCGCCGGCACTCGGTGCCGGGGATGAACGTGTGCCAGGACCGGTACGCGCGCAAATACGTTTCCTGAACGACGTCGTCGGCGTCCGCGTCGTCTCGGGTGAGTGAGAGCGCAAAGCGGTAGACGTCGTCGAGCCAGGGGAGCGCCTCCCGTTCAAACGCAGCGTCGCGTTCCGCGCCCACCGCAGGTGCAGTTCCAACACCGTTGAGAGCCACGCCCGAGGCGTCGGAGTGGGCTCCGAGCTGCTGGGGCATGGCGAGTATGGCCGTCGTCATTTATAGTGTCAGTTAGTTTACATGACAACTATACACTAAACGAACCGATTTCGCAAGTGGGCACCCTTCATAGCGCCCACCTATGTTTGCTCGATGCGCGTTCGCCTGATCGCCGCGTTTGCGGCCGTCTACATCATCTGGGGCTCCACCTATCTGGCGATTCGATTCGCCGTCGAGACGCTGCCGCCATTGCTCATGGCGGGTGCGCGCTTTGCCAGCGCCGGAGCCATTCTCCTCGTGTGGGCGCGCCTCAGCTCCCCTTCCAAGCGACCAACGCGACTCGATTGGCGCACCGGGCTCGTCAGCGGATTGCTCCTGCTGCTCGGTGGCAACGGTGGGGTCGTGTGGGCCGAGCAACGGGTACCGTCCGGGATCGCGGCGTTGCTGGTGGCCGTGGTGCCTCTGTGGATGGTACTGCTCGACTGGATGCGGCCAAGTGGGCGGCGGCCGCCAGCGTTGGTCTTCGTCGGACTTGGGTTGGGCCTCGCCGGCCTCGGCCTACTCGTCGGAAGCGATCCGCTCCACCAAGGTGACATCGATATCGCGGGCGCCATCGTCCTCATGTTCGCCTCGCTCGCGTGGGCAGCCGGCTCCCTGTACACGAAGCATGCGCCGCGAGCCAGTTCGGGCATGAACGGCGCGGCGACGCAGATGTTGGCTGGTGGCGCGTTGCTGGTCATCGCGGCGGCCATCTCCGGCGAGTTTTCGCAGGTGGATCTCGCGCACGCGTCGTCGCGCTCGATTTTCGGATTCGTGTATCTGGTGACGTTTGGATCGCTCATCGGCTTCACGGCCTATGTCTACCTCCTCGCACACACCACTGCCGCCAAGGCGGCGACATACGCATATGTGAACCCGGTGGTCGCCGTGCTGTTGGGGTGGGCGTTCGCGAACGAGCCCGTCACGTCGCGTACGCTGCTTGCCGCGGCGGTGATCCTCGCAGCCGTCGCAATCATCACCGTGGCACGCGATCGCGACGTGAGTGAAGACGCGAGCGAAGCAGAAGGCGAGCGCGCTGTTGGTTACAAGGGGCGGGTGTGAGCGGCGAAATCGCGCACATTCACGTCAGCGAACCTCGCATCGGTGAAGCGGAGATCAGATTGTGCACATCGAGCAGCTCCTCGAGCGCAAACGTTGGCTCGGCGCCGCATACAGCGAACGTCTTGGAGATGTTGCCTACCTCGAGTTGCCGGCTCAACAGCCATGGGCCAGGCATGTGTACTGAATGTTCGGCGGCGTGCTGCGCGACGACGCCAGGCTGGACGCCGGACAGCTTGTCGCACGCCTTGCGAACCGCGGCATCGAGACGCGACGTTCTTCATCGGCATGCATGAGCAACCCGCGCTGCTCGAGCGCGGGCTGTTCGCCGGCGAGCGGTATCCGGTGGCGGATCGTCTCGCACGGCGCGGCTTGTACTTGCCTTCTGGCCTTAGCCTTACCGATATCCAGATCGAACGAGTGTGCGACGCCGTCAAGGAGATTCTTGCATGAGTGACACGTTTGGTGCTGCCTACGCTGAGCAATACGACCTGCTGTATCAGGACAAGAATTACGACGCCGAGGTGGCGTTGCTGGAGCGTCTGTTCCGTGCGCATGACCTCAAAGGCACCGCAGTGCTCGACCTCGGGTGCGGCACAGGTCAACATGCAATCCGACTCGCACAGCACGGATACGAAGTGACTGGCGTCGATCGGTCGCCGCAGATGCTGCGCATCGCCCGCGTGAAAGCGGAGCAGTCGCTCGACGAGCTTTCGCCGCAGCCGAGCTTCGTGGAAGGCGACATCACGTCCGTTCGGCTTGGCGGCA
>JBDTXZ010000083.1:0-8939 GCA_040005935.1 bacterium
AGCAGCGCCGCACCAATGGCGGTCCCGCCAATGAGGACGGTTCCCCATCCCGATACCGCGGTGAACGTCGCCGCCGCCTCCATCGTTTGACGGATGTAGCGGAGGTTGTCCATCGCCCGGGCGTGCATCTCGGGCGGGTCGGGCGGATGGAGCGGGAGGACGCGCGTCATGCCGAAGAATGACGCACGACGTCCGAAGTGTCAAGTGCTTTACGATGCAAAGCGGGGCGAACGGTGAATGTGGACCGTTCACCGTTCACTCTTACTTACCGGGCCGCCCCCTCCCCACCAATCGCCGACGGCCCAGGCGGCGGATCACTCGCCGGAAAGCTTTGCTCGCTCACTGAATCCACCCGGGCATCGTCGAAGCGCTGTGCGAACTCCTTCACGATGGTCGCGCAGAACTTTGGCAAGTCTTCCGGCTTCCGGCTCGTGATAAGCTTGTCGTCCACCCGAACCACTTCGTCGACCCACTCACCACCTGCGTTCCGGATATCTGTCTTGAGCGAGGGCCACGACGTCAACACCCGGCCCTGCACTGCTCCAGCTTCCACGAGCAGCCACGGGCCGTGACAGATGGCAGCAACGGGCTTGTCGGCCAGCATGAACTCCCGAACGAACTGCACCGCCTTGTCATCGGTGCGCAGCCGATCAGAGTTCGCCACCCCTCCGGGGATGAGCAGGGCATCGTAGTCAGCCGGCCGCACGTCGCTCAGCATTCGATCCACCGGAATTCTCGCACCGCGCTCGTCGTGATTCATGGCCTGAATGGAGTCCTGCTTGGGCGAGATCAAATGCGTGATCGCGCCGGCGGCATCGAGGGCGCGGCGCGGCTCTTCCAGCTCAACCTGCTCCACTCCATCCGTCGCCAGGATGGCGACCTTGCGTTCCTTCAGTCCGTGTTCCATGTCCGGCCTCGCGTGGTGTTTTGCCACAAGCGAGAGTCACGAAGCGTGCCGCATCCGATGTGAAGTGCGCTCGAATTGACGTTGTGACAATCGGCGGATCGGCTCTTACCTTGATGGGTGCCTCTGCTCCCCATTCGTGGCCACGACAGCCTCCGTACGCGGTTCGACCACGCGATTCGTCGCGACGCGCTTCCGGGCTCGCTGCTCCTTCACGGGCCGGCCGGCGTTGGCAAGCAGCGGCTGGCGCTCTGGCTCGGGCAACGGCTGCTGTGCACGGGCCCTGAGCCGCGCCCGTGCGGCGCCTGCCAGCACTGTCGGTATGCGCTCGCGGGCACGCATCCAGACATCCACTGGTACTTCCCGCGCCCTCGCCTCAAGGACTCTGACGCGTCGCCGGCGAAGATTGCGGATGATTTTCGCGAGGCGGTCGGAGAACGCGTCAAAACCGGCGTCTATGTCCCACCCGCGCCTGAAGAGGGCATTTATGTCGCCACGGTGCGCGCCATGGTGCAATCCGCGGCCATGGCGCCCGCACTTGCAGCGCGAAAGATCTACATCCTCGGCGAGGCGGAGCGCATGGTGTTGCGCGAGGGATCCGAGGACGCCGCCGGAGCGTTCCTCAAACTGCTCGAGGAGCCGCCGGCCAAGGCGAATATCATTCTGACGACGAGCGAGCCGGGCGCGCTGATTCCGACAATTCGGTCCCGACTCGTGGCTGTGCGTGTTCCGGCCATGGGGGGGGCGGACGTCGATGCCGTGCTTGCCGAGCCGGCGATGCAGGAGGCAATCGCGGCCGCTGGTGGACCGAAAAAGCGAGAAGAACAGCGCCGAATCGCCAATGGCGCCCCAGGCGCTCTAGTGGCAGGCGCGGAATGGGCCGATGCGCTCGTTCGCGCGCGCCGAATGCTCGACGCCGCGTCCAATCGCGACCGTCGAGAACAGGCACGGACCGCCCTCATGCAGGGCTCCAACAAGGCGCGAGGAGCGTTCAGCACGTCGCTGGATGCGCTGACGACACTGCTGCACGATCGCGTTCGAGCGGCCACTGAGCGTGGAAACTCAGCCGGAGCGAGCGCTGCGGCGCGAGGGCTGGATCTCGTCGAAGCGGCAAAGACGCGGGCGACTGGTAACGTGAATCCTCAATTGATCACGAGCGAACTGCTTCGCCAACTCGAGCGGTTGATCGCATGACCGGGAAAACCACGGATGGATTGTCGCATGTCTCGCCGGACGGAACGGCCCGGATGGTCGATGTGAGCGCAAAAGCCGACACCGCGCGAATGGCTCGCGCGACGGGATCAATCGTCATGGCACCGGCGACACTCGCGGCAATCGTCGCCAACGCGCTTGCCAAGGGGGACGTACTGGGCGTGGCTCGTTTGGCGGGGATCATGGCGGCGAAGCGCACGTCCGACCTCATTCCGCTCTGCCACCCGATTGCACTGACGGACGTCGCCGTGACCCTCACGCCAGACCAGGCGCTGCCCGGTGTGCGCGTTGAGGCGATCGCTCGCACCGTTGGAAAGACCGGCGTGGAGATGGAGGCGCTCACTGCGGCCAGCGTCGCGCTGCTTACGATTTACGACATGGCGAAGGCCATGGATCGGGGGATGACGATCACCGAAATCGCCTTGGCCGAAAAAATAGGTGGAGTAAGCGGCTCATTTGCAAGGCTTGATGACATGGGCGTTCCTCCTTAACGTGAAGGAGCAGCGAGCTGGACAACTGGACGTAACCCTTTACCGGGGTTCAACTTATGAAAAATCTACGAGGCACGTACGTGCATCGCGGAGACGGTTATCGGCGACGCACCCGCATTAAACAGACGGTGCTCGCCCTCAGCTTCTTCGGCGCGTTGGGCTTTCTTCTCGGCAATCGCGAGCCTGCGACGCCGGAAGCGCAGGCCGCCCAAGTCGATCGTCATGGCGGCTTTCACATCGACGTTAGCACCGATCGCACCCTCACCGCGCAGTTGGATTCGGCGCGCGGAGAATTGGATCTCACCCGCACCGAGTTGGATCGGGCGAATAAAATCATCGGCTTTTCCACACAGTACGGCATCAACGCCCAGTTGGCGGGCAGCATCATCGATGTAGCGCGAGCCGAGGGAATCGATCCGGATTTGGCGTTCCGGCTCGTGAAGCTGGAGAGTGAATTCAATGTTCACGCGACCAGCCCCGTTGGCGCGATTGGCCTGACTCAGGTTATGCCCTCGACCGCGCGATATTTCCAGAAGGGGATCACGACGGCTCGACTGTATGAGCCGAATACCAACCTGCGAGTTGGCTTCCGCTACCTTCGTGGCCTGGTGAAGGAGTACCACGGGGATGTGAAGACGGCCCTGCTTGTCTATAACCGCGGGCCTGTGGCCGTTGCCAAGTCACGAGCACAGGGCGACAACCCGTCCAACGGCTATGACCGGATCCTGACCAAGGGCTATAAGGGTCGCGGGATCGTCAATTAGTCGGTAACGCAGAAGGTTCCGGTTGGCGCCATCGACTATGCGCCGGCCGGCAGTCGATCAGGGAATTACGACCGTGCCGTTGCCTTGTGTCTGGCCTTCGGCTTCGGTTTCGTTTTGGCCTTGACCGCCTTTGATTCGACCTTCGCCTTGGAAGCGCCGGACACGATCAGAGACTGGCCTGGGAAGATCATCGGCTTCTTCATCCCATTCAGCCGCATGATTCGATCGGACGTCGTCGCGTACTTCTTGGCGATCACGCCCAATGTCTCGCCCTTCTTTACGGTATGCAGCTTCATGTGCTTGGTGCTGCCCGGATACCTCTCGATCGTCGGATCAGGGACGTTCCGCGCCGCCGCAGCCACCGCCG
This sequence comes from bacterium, assembly GCA_040005935.1. Classification (GTDB taxonomy): domain Bacteria; phylum Gemmatimonadota; class Gemmatimonadetes; order Gemmatimonadales; family Gemmatimonadaceae; genus AG11. The sequence continues at coordinate 3,739 of JBDTXZ010000083.1, forward strand.
CCGTCGGCAAAAGAATCGGCTGACCAGGAGCGAGCCGACCGCTCTTGAGCGTTTTCAACGTCGGGTTGAACGATCGAAGGGAAGCCACCGAAATGCCCCGCGCATGGGCGAGCCGGTCCGCTGTATCTCCCTTCTTCGATGCGACCGACGTGGTCGCGATGAGGTCGGCCGCGGGTAGCGCCGCGAACGATGAATCAAAGCTCGCGGCATGCCCGGCCGGGACTCGCACCTGATACGCGTCCTTTGGCGGCGTCATGCCACGAAGCAGGTGCGTATTGAGCTCTGTGACCTCGGCCAACGGCACACCGGCGGCAGTGGCAACAGCGGCAAGGGGCGTGTTTGCTGGCACCCGTACCGAATCGTAGACGAACGGCGGCTGCGGCCGAAGCTCCATTCCGTAGCGACGCGGCTCCTTTCCAATAAGAGCTGCCGCGATGAGCTGCGGAACGTATTCGCGCGTCTCGTTCTTGAGATAGTCCTTTTCGGCGAGTACGAAGAACGCGTCCTCGCCCTGCGCGCCTTGCATGTCCCCCGCAAACTTGGTCATGCCGCGAGCCACGCGTCCCGGCCCGCCATTATAGGCTGCCGCCGCGAGATAGAGCGAGCCGAACTGGTCGCGCAAGCCACGAATAAAGCGCACGGCCGCAGAAGTCGACTTCACGGGATCGCGCCGCTCGTCGACCCACCAGTCCACGCGCATGCCCATGTCACGCGCAGTGGATGTCATGAACTGCCACATGCCAACGGCCGCGGCGCGCGAGTAGGCATTGGGGTCGAAGCCGCTCTCGACGAGTGCGAGGTAGTACATGTCCTCAGGAACACCGCCCGCCTTCATCTTCGCCCGAATCATCGGTTCATAGCGCGAACCCACCGTCAACCGATCGGTGATGCGATCCCTGGCACGCCCACTGAACAGGCCGACGTAATGCGCCACCCGTTCCTGTGTTTCGTAGACGCGCACGTCCATGTCCCACGTGACCTCGGCGACCGACTCCGAAGTTGCCTTGCGCGCAGGCGCGACAAGGGAATCCCCGAGCATGTCGGCAGCGCGACGAGCCACTTCGGTGGGTGAGACCGTCACGGTGTCAGTCCGTGCCGGAGCACCTGCCATGGGACTGCCGGCGGGAACGACCGTTGGCCGAGTGAGGCTGTCGGTGGACTGCGCTGCGAGGGTGCTGCCCCCGCTCAGGACGAGCGCGCACGCACCAACGAGGGCTGTAGCACGGCTCACCAGCATCAGCTATGGCGCTGCAGGATGAAGTTGCTGATGACGCGATTGGTCGCGTTGAGCACCGACAACGCTGCGCCACGAACGAGATCTCCCTCGGCGAGATAGCAGCCGAGTAGCCGATCGGGCCCGTCGTCGCCGCGCTGGAAGAGCGACGTGATGACGATATTCGCGTCGAAGGCACGAACGACCTTCACCCCGATCAGCTCGAAGCTGATCGTGCCATCGGTAAAGGTCTCGAGCGCGCGAAGACAGGCTTCAGCGCCGAGGCGCGTGTCCCCAGCGGGACTGGCCTGCCCTGACACTTTTGACGTTATGAGCTCGCCCGGCCCAAACTCCAGGATCACCTGACAGGTGACCTGGCCGGCTGGGGTCCGTTCGAATGAAAAATTGGAAAAGCGAAGTCGCTCCCATCGAGCGACCGAAGATGAGTCGGCCCGGGGCGTTTCTGCGGCGCCTTCTGGGGTCATCGCTGTCATCTCGGAGGAGGTCGGAAGCCCGAGTTGCATGTGCTGAGCTATATCGCTCATGCTACGTACGAGCCAAGTGTGTCAAACGCAACCGTCGAATCTTTCACTGCCGCGCGAACTCTCTATATTCGGCCGCATGCGACACTTTCATTACGTGATGGTCATCACCATCCTCGCTGTCACCGCACCACGGGCCGCCGCGCAGGAATACGATGCGGCGCCGCTCGGCGTCAAGATCGCCAAACGAATCGCTGCGGTTCCAGGTGCCGAGGTCGCGGTGAGTTATCGCAATCTTGGTGCTGCTGATTCGCTTGACCTGAATGCCAGCGTGGACTTTCATGCGGCAAGTACAATGAAGATTCCGGTGATGATCGAGGTCCTTCGTTCGGTTGATGCCGGACGCCTCGCACTCGATCAGCGCATCCTCCTCATCAACCGCTTTCACTCCATCGTTGACGGGTCCGCGTACGCGCTGGACGCGGGTGAGGACAGCGATTCGTCGGTTTACACTCGCGTCGGCGATCGGGTTCCGGTGCGCGACTTGATGGAGCACATGATCGTGCGTTCGAGCAACCTTGCAACGAACGCGCTGATCGCGCTCGTCGGAGCGGAACATGCCGACGCCACCGCGCATGCGTTGGGGGCGACGCACATTCGCGTTCTGCGCGGTGTCGAGGACGGAAAGGCCTTTGCAGCCGGCAGGAACAACACGACCACGTCGGCGGATCTCGCGGCGCTCTTGACGCACGTCGAGCGCGGGGACGCGTTACAGCCGCCGAGTGCGCGGCTCATGAAGGACATCCTGCTCCATCAGGAATTCAACGACATGATTCCCGCTGGCGTGCCGAAAGGAACGCCCGTTGCGCACAAGACGGGATCGATCACGGCGACACTGCACGATGCCGCGATCGTCTACCCCGTTGGCCGTTCGCCCTACGTCCTGGTTGTCCTCACCCGAGCAATTCAAGACGAGGCGGTGGCGCGTACGCTGATCACAGACATCTCTCGTCTTGTGTGGACGCACCACGCGGGAAGCGCGGTCACGGCGGCAGCAGCCCGCGGGCCACGATGAAAGTCGCTTTTGCCGCCGATCACGCGGGGTGGATACTCCGTGCGCGGATAATGGCCGACGTGGCGTCGCTCGGGCATGAGCTGGTGGATTGTGGCAGCGCGACGATCGAACCCGGAGACGACTATCCCGATCGCGCGGAAGCTGTGGCGCGAGCGGTCGTGGAGGGGCGCGCAGAGCGAGGCATCGTCGTCTGCGGCAGTGGCGTGGGTGCCGCGATTGCGGCGACCAAGATTCGCGGTGCTCGCTCGTGCATGTGTCACGATTCCTTCTCGGCGCGGCAAGGTGTCGAGGACGACGACATGAACGTCCTGAGTCTCGGCGCGCGTGTGATCGGCGAGGAGTTGGCGGCGGAGCTGGTTCGAGACTTCCTCAGAGCACGGTTCTCAGGATTGGAGCGGCACCGGCGGCGGCTTGGAAAAATCGAGGCGCTGGAACGGCGAGCCTGAGATTCTGCGCGATTCTAGCGTTTTTGTCCGTTGGCGCGTTAGTATCCTGACACTACCTTTGTCTGTGATGGCGTCGTCGCTGTCGCTCCCGCCTCTCCACAGCCATCCGTGGAACCTTCAGAACGCCTCGGCCTGACCGTGCTCCTCGTCGAAGATAACGAGGACAATCGGATCATTTATACGACCGTGCTTCGCCATGTCGGATTCGACGTGATCGAGGCGCTGGATGGAGTGCAGGCGATTGCGCTGGCGAGGAGCGCGCTCCCTGACCTCATCCTGATGGACATCTCCATCCCGCAGATCGACGGTTGGGAAGCGACGCGCATCTTGCGGCACGATCCGACGACGAGCGCGATTCCGATCATCGCATTGACGGCGCATGCGCTGCCGGACGACAGGGAAAAGGCCGCGCAAGTGGGCTTCACGTCGTACCTCGCAAAGCCCGTGGAGCCCCGCACCGTTGTGGCGGAAGTCAAGCGATGGATCGGTCGCGGGGGAGCCACCACTGGCGATTGAGAGCGTAGCGTCGCCAGTGCGGCGGCATGCCCGGCGCCGCTTGGCCGCGCTGGTCACGGCTTGGTATCTCGCTGCCTGGGCGGTTGGAGTTGCGTTCGGGTTCGGGCTATCGCGGACATCCAGCTGGGCCGCGGGCGCGGAATGGGAACAGCAGTCGTTGCGGTGGGCGCATGAGCATCACCTGCCCTCCCTGCTCGATGGCCTGATGCTGGCGATGCCGTATTTCGGCACGAATCTCACGATGCTTCCGCTGATCCTTGTTGTCGGGCTGGTGCTCTGGCGCAAGTACGACCAGCCGTTGATCGCGATTCAGCTGCTTGTCATCTCGATCGGTTCGTTGTCACTGAACCCGACGATGAAGTACCTGCTCAACCGCCCGCGTCCTGCGATGTACCCGCCTCGGGGGATGTGGACGTGGGCTTCGTATCCGAGCGGGCATCTCATCCTGACGACGGCGCTGTATTTCTCGGTCTCGATGCTACTGCTCGAGGCGCGGGGGTTGCGATGCCCTTCGTCGTCACTGCGGTCATGATTGCCCTGACAGCGTATTCGCGTGTGTACCTGTCAGTGCACTGGCCGACGGACCTGATTGGCGGACTTCTTATCGGGGTGACGTGGCTGGTGGGGACGTGGACGGCGTTCGCCGCGTACGGGCGGACAACCCACGCGGCGGATTTGCCGAGCTGAAGTCGTTGTCGTCCTGAGCCACAGGCGAAGGACCTGCACGTCTTGTTAAGGCGAGCACGTGCAGGGACGACAAAAGTACAGGTCCTTCGCCGCGCTCAGGACGACAGCTTTGGCTCCGGCGTCATGCCGCTGGCATCCACACGCGACTTACGCCAGCCTCGCCGGCCCACCCACGTTTGGAGCTCGTCGAGGTACGTGTAGAACACCGGCGTCACGTACAACGTCACCAATTGCGAGAAGGCCAGACCGCCCACGACGGCCACACCAAGCGGCCGCCGACTCGCCGCTCCAGCGCCCCAACCGACCGCAATGGGCAGCGCGCCCATGAGCGCCGCCATCGTGGTCATCATGATGGGCCGAAAGCGCACGCTCGCTGCCTCCACGATGGCGGATGCCGGATCGCGGTTGTCCGTACGCTGCACCTCGAGTGCGAAATCGATCATCATGATCGCGTTCTTCTCCACGATGCCGATGAGCATGATCATGCCGACGAAGCCGTACACGTCGAGATCGAGGTGAAAGATCATCAACGTGACGAGCGCGCCGAACGCCGCGAACGGGAGTCCCGACAGGATCGTGATCGGATGGATGAAGCTCTCGTAGAGCACGCCGAGGATGACGTAGATCACGAACACGGCAAGGATGAGCAGGACGACGAGCCCTTGCTGCGTCGTCAGAAACGCCTCCGCGGTCCCGGCAAAGTTGCCAACGACTGTCGCGGGCAAGACTTCCTTCGCTTCAGTGCGAACGTCACCCAGCGCGGCACCGAGCGACACACCGGG